>CAZPHZ010000016.1:0-16164 GCA_964586035.1 uncultured Saprospiraceae bacterium | reverse complement strand
CTACCCGCTATTTTACCAAAGGCGGAAGGGTAGTGTATGGCGGTGGCGGCATCGTTCCCGACGTATTTATTCCCTTGGATAGCATTGAACTAAATCCGTATTTCATCGAACTACACCGTTATGTGCCGTCTTTCGCTTTTCGCTATTTAGAAAAAAACAGACAGCAATTGAAGGATATGGGGTTAGAGGGATACGTCCGGGATTTTGAAATCACTGACCAATTGTCCGGTGATTTTTTGGACTACGCCGTCAGACACGGAGGCACCCGCAATAAGCGTAAGTGGGGAAAAATAAGGAAGGATATGTCAATTGAAATAAAGGCGGGTATTGCTCGCCACATGTGGTCAGAGAAAGGGTATCTCATGGTGATGAACGATAAAGATTCGAGCATATTGGAGGCCCGTAAGTTGATGAAAGAAGAGCAGCTTGCGCCACTTTTAATCAACTGATGCCCACCTCTTCCTTCCCATTGTTGAACCTACTCGCAAAGCCAGCAAACAGATAGACTTTTGGAGGAGGCGTGCTCAATACCATCCTATCCTCCCGCGGAAAATAGGTTTTACCGCCGGTATCCTGGAATTCAACATTTTTCTTTAAAAATATTTTTCTAACACAGTTACCCGTTTGTCGGGTAAAACAGCTACATTTGCGCTCGCTTTTTGAGACCCTGTGGGAAAGTCCTCTTTTCAGGGTCTTTTTGACGCATGTCTATATAAGCGCAATTTTGTCAATGAATTATCGAAAAATACAGATAAAATAAGCAGTTATGCCAACTATTAATCAGCTTGTACGCAAAGGGAGAAAGAAAATCGTTCTCAAGAGTAAATCCAGAGCGTTGGCTTCATGCCCACAGCGCCGGGGTGTTTGCACCAGGGTTTACACTACCACTCCTAAGAAGCCGAACTCGGCGTTGCGTAAAGTTGCCAAGGTGCGGTTGACCAACGGCATCGAGGTTATTGCCTATATCCCCGGAGAGGGGCACAACCTTCAGGAGCACTCCATCGTATTGGTGAGGGGGGGCAGGGTGAAAGACTTGCCGGGTGTACGTTATACCATTGTTCGCGGAGCGCTCGACACGGCAGGTGTCGCTGATCGCAGGCAGAGCCGCAGTCAATATGGCACAAAGGCACCTAAGAAGTAAAAAGCTCCTGTTTTCGATAACTTTCATTGTTTAAATTGACCAACAAAAAAATATTCAAATCCTTTTATAATGAGGAAATCTAAACCGAAGCCAAGAGTACTCATCCCTGACCCGCGATTTAATGATCCTATGGTCACTCAATTTGTCAACAACCTAATGTTGCAAGGCAAGAAATCTACGGCTTATGGGTTGTTTTACAGTGCCATGGATTTAGTGAAAGAACGCACCAATTCTGATGAACACCAGGTGTGGAAAAAAGCACTGAACAATGTGATGCCACAAGTACAGGTAAAAGCAAGACGTATCGGCGGTGCCACATTTCAGATTCCACAAGAGATAAAAGCCAACCGCAAGCTGTCCATGGGTATGAAATGGATGATTCGTTTTGCGCGTGAGCGCAGCGGCAAAGGACTAGCCGAAAAACTGGCTGCTGAAATCATTGCTGCAAGCAAAGGTGAAGGTGCAGCAGTGAAGCGTAAAGAAGATACGCACCGGATGGCCGAAGCCAACCGGGCATTCGCACATTTTAGAGTTTAATAATAATTGGCATTTGTCCAGCAACCCCGGTTATGTAGATTACCGGGGTTGTTGGCTTTTATGCCCACCTATTTATACTTAATTATCAATTCCTACAGGAAACAGATATGGCAGCTACAGATTTAAAATTCACCAGGAATATAGGCATCGCCGCCCATATTGACGCCGGTAAAACAACCACTACTGAGCGTATACTTTATTATACCGGACTGACCCACAAGATTGGGGAGGTACATGATGGGGCCGCTACTATGGACTGGATGGAGCAGGAGCAAGAGCGCGGCATTACCATTACTTGCGCCGCTACCAAAACTTCATGGAAGTGGAAGGAGCAAACATATGCCATCAACATAATCGACACTCCGGGTCACGTGGACTTTACGGTGGAGGTTGAGCGTTCTCTGCGGGTTCTGGATGGTACTATCGCATTGTTTTGTGCAGTATCGGGGGTTGAGCCTCAATCAGAAACTGTCTGGCGACAGGCCAACCGTTATAAAGTGCCGCGTATTGCTTTTGTCAATAAAATGGATAGAAGTGGAGCTGACTTTTTTCACGTTGTCAATGACATCAAAGAAAAATTAGGGTCCAAAGCCATTCCTCTTCAGGTGCCCATTGGAGCAGAAGAGAAATTCAAAGGTATTATTGACCTTATAACTCACGAAGCGAGGGTTTGGAATGATGACGACCAGGGGATGACTTATGAAGTGGTAGAAATTCCTGATGACCTCAAAGAAATTGTTGAAGACTATCGCATGCAATTGCTCGAAGCTGTCGCCGAATACGACGACACCCTTCTTGAGAAATTTTTCGAAGATCCCGATTCCATTGGCATAGATGAGCTCAGAGCCGCCATCCGCAAGGCTACAATTGATATGACTATTACTCCTGTGATGTGCGGCTCGGCTTTCAAGAATAAAGGGGTGCAAGCGCTGTTGGATGCCGCTTGTGCGTTTCTGCCCTCACCATTGGATGTCGAGGCCATTACGGGAATAAATCCCTATACAGACAAAGAAGAATCTCGGAAACCGTCACCCGACGAGCCGTTTACTGCATTGGCTTTTAAAATTGCCACGGACCCATTTGTTGGCCGCCTGTGCTTTATGCGTGTATATTCCGGCCAATTAAATGCTGGTGACAGCGTGTTAAACACTCGCTCTGGCAAAAAGGAGCGACTGTCCCGTCTTTACCAAATGCACTCCAATAAGCAAAACCCAATTAATAAAGTAGAGGCCGGTGATATTGTCGCTGCCGTGGGTTTCAAAGATTTGAGAACCGGAGATACAGTTTGCGACGTCAAGCACCCGCTGGTACTCGAAAGCATGAATTTCCCCGAGCCTGTGATTGGTGTAGCCGTGGAGCCGAAGTCACAAAAAGACCTCGATAAACTCGGTATGGCTCTGGCAAAACTCGCTGAAGAAGACCCTACCTTCCGGGTGCGCTACGACAAGGAGACTAATCAGACCGTAATCAGTGGCATGGGCGAATTGCACCTCGAAATTATCGTGGACCGGTTGCGCAGAGAATTTAAGGTAGAATGCAACCAGGGCCAGCCACAAGTGAATTATAAAGAAGCGCTGACCAATACGTATTCTCACCGCGAGCGTCTGAAAAAACAATCAGGTGGTTCCGGTTTGTTCGCCGACATGGAGTTTGAACTCGGCCCCGCTGACGATGAATTTTTGGAAAGCGAAGATTTCAAGAGCGGGAAAACCAAACTTCAGTTCGAATGGGGCATAGTTGGAGGGGCTATTGATAAAAATTACCAGAAGCCCATTAGAGATGGCTTTAAGGCCATGATGGACAATGGCATTCTCGCCGGGTACAATATTGAAAGCATGAAAGTACGGGTTTACGATGGCTCCATGCACTCGGTGGACTCCAAGCCTATCGCTTTTGAACTTTGTGCCAAAGAAGGTTTTCGTTCGGCTGCCCCGAAATGCAATCCCGTTATCATGGAGCCTATGATGAAATTGGAGGTAGTGACACCGGAGGAATACACGGGTCCCGTTATCGGTGACCTGAACCGGCGCCGGGGCATTCCCAAGAGTCAGGAGCCGAGATCAGGTGGTGCAATTGCCGTTCAGGCTGAAGTACCCCTTTCGGAAATGTTTGGCTACGTAACGACCCTTCGGACCATAACCTCGGGGCGCGCCAGTTCCACGATGGAGTTCTCGCATTTTGCCGAGGCTCCTAAAACAATTGCAACAGAAATAATT
Source organism: uncultured Saprospiraceae bacterium (assembly GCA_964586035.1). Lineage (GTDB taxonomy): Bacteria > Bacteroidota > Bacteroidia > Chitinophagales > Saprospiraceae > UBA6168. The sequence goes on along the minus strand of CAZPHZ010000016.1, from coordinate 12,270 downwards.
GAAAAAGCAAAAGGCTTGGTAAAAGCATAAATGTTCTTATCTTTGCCCGCCTTTTGAAAAGGCACTGCGTTTTTTCGCCGAAAAGAAGCTCGAAAATCTCCAGGCGAAAGAGCACAAAACTTAGCAATCACAAATTCAGGCATGAATCAAAAAATCAGGATCAAACTCCGTTCTTACGACCACAGCCTGGTTGACAAGTCTACGGAGAAAATAGTTAAGACAGTGCGCTCAAGCGGTGCTGTTGTAACTGGCCCGATTCCGCTGCCCACAGAAAAGGAAATCTTTACCGTCTTGCGCTCGCCGCACGTCAACAAGAAATCCCGGGAGCAGTTCCAGTTACGCACTCACAAGCGACTGATTGAAATATATACGCCTACACAGAAAACAGTCGATGCGTTATCCAAATTGGAGCTGCCAAGTGGTGTGGATATTCAGGTCAAGTTGACGTAATTTATCCAGTCAGGTATCTTCTGGTTTTGGGATTTTGGTGAGTGGGAAATTTTTGTTTTTCCCGGTACCCAAAGTCAACTATTAAATTGAAAATTAATGCCCTTCGCTGGTGCTAAATTGTTTTTACAATGAGTATCAGAGAAGGACACCAATAAAAATTCTGCCCGATGAACGGCATAATCGGAAAGAAAGTCGGCATGACCAGCGTCTTCGACGATGCTGGAAGAAACATAGCTTGTACAGTTGTAGAAGCAGGACCCTGTGTAGTCACCCAGGTGAAAAACGAGGAGTCCGATGGTTACCATTCTGTGCAGTTGGGCTTTGCTGATGCCAAAGTAAAGAATACGACCCGCCCAATGATGGGGCATTTTGACAAAGCCAAAACCGCCCCCAAACGAAAATTGGTGGAGTTCCGGGATTTTGATGCTGCTGAAAAGAACCTCGGCGACATCGTCAAGATTGACGAAATCTTCGCCGATGGCGACACTGTGAATGCAGTCGGCACCTCAAAAGGCAAGGGGTTTCAGGGGGTAGTGAAGCGTCATGGATTTCACGGGGTCGGTGATAAAACCCACGGTCAGCACAACCGCTTGCGGGCACCCGGTTCCATTGGTGCTGCCTCCTATCCGGCAAGGGTATTCAAAGGAATGCGCATGGCAGGACGTATGGGGACCGATAGAGTAAAGATTCAAAATCTGAGAGTAGTGAAGGTATATCCTGAACAGAATATTCTCCTCATTAAAGGAGCTATTCCCGGCCATAACGGCTCTTTCGTAATTATTGAAAAACGGTAATTCGTCATTTGCAACCAGTGATTAGGCAACCATTGTTGTTCGAGTCACGAGTCACGAATCACGAATCACGAATCTCGTAAAAGATGAAACTCGAAGTCTTTAATATTCAGGGCGAAAAGACGGGCAAGAAAGTAGATCTGCCCAAAGAGATTTTCGGTATGGAGCCTAATGAGCATGCCGTGTATTTGGATGTGAAAGCCCATCTGGCCAATCGCAGACAGGGCACCCACAAAGCCAAAGAGCGTGGCGAAATCGCCGGTTCTACCCGGAAATTGCACCGCCAAAAAGGAACGGGAGGCTCTCGTAAAGGAGACATAAAAAACCCTCTTTTTCACGGAGGTGGCCGCGTATTTGGCCCCAAACCCCGTGATTACAGCCAAAAAGTAAATAAAAAACTCAAGCGCCTGGCCCGTAAGTCTGCGTTGTCTTCAAAAGCAGCAGGGGGTAAAATAATGGTGTTGGAAGATTTTTCTTTTGATGCACCTAAAACACAGGCCTATAAGAACATTCTCAACAACCTGAAACTCGAGGAACAGAAAACACTACTCGTGACATCAGATTATGAAAAGAATGTTTACCTGTCCAGTCGCAACTTGCAAGATACAGGAGTTGTGCGGGCGCAAGACGTAAGCACCTACGACATACTCAATGCTGGAACATTGATACTGTCGGAAGGCTCGATTGAAAAAGTATCTGAAAATTTATAACGGTACACTGTACACGGCTGGGGGGTGATTTTTGCCTCACTATCCGTTCATTGTTCACCGTCCACCGAATATTACAATGGCCAAGCAAATTCTTATCAAACCTATCATCACAGAAAAAGCAGATTCCTTGTCTGAAAAGGAGGGTAAATATTGCTTTGTGGTGAACAAGCGGGCGAACAAGATTGAAATCCAAAAAGCGGTTGCCGACATGTACAACGTAGATGTCAAAGCCGTGAACACGATGATCATGCCAGCCAAAGCAAAAAATCGCAATACCCGAAAGGGGGTCATCCAGGGTCATGTGTCCAGCTATAAGAAAGCTGTGGTGACTCTGGCGGATGGTGAAACCATAAACTTCTTTGGTGATATTTAAAACCAGCGCGAAATGCCACTGAAAAAATATAATCCGGTAACGCCGGGCACCCGATTCAAAGTAGGGGTTGCAAGGACTGAAATCACTGCTGATAAGCCGGAAAAGAGCTTGTTGGCACCCATTAGCAAGAGTGGGGGTCGTAACCATTCCGGAAAAATGACGATTCGTCAGCGCGGTGGTGGTCACAAACGCCGCTACAGGATAATCGATTTCAAGCGAAACAAAGATGGCGTGCCAGCCAAGGTGAAGAGCATTGAGTACGACCCCAATCGCACGGCTTACATTGCCTTGTTGGTTTATGCCGATGGCGAAAAGCGCTATATCCTCGCTCCACTGGGCCTCAAAGTTGGTGACGATGTGATGTCAGGAAAAGGTGCACTACCCAATACGGGCAATGCTCTTTTTCTAAAAGACATACCGCTTGGTACTTCCATTCATGCCATTGAGATGGCACCTGGAAAAGGCGCAGCCTTGGTTCGTTCAGCCGGCACATCTGCTACCATGATGGGCCGTGAAGACCGCTACGCTATCATCAAGTTGCCTTCGGGCGAAACCCGCAGGATATTGTTGACTTGTAAAGCCACAATGGGCACCTGCTCCAACCCCGACCACGCGCTGACAAATATGGGTAAGGCAGGAGCAAAGCGCTGGGCAGGCAGGCGGCCAAGAGTTAGAGGGGTAGTTATGAACCCTGTTGATCACCCGATGGGTGGTGGCGAGGGACGCTCCTCAGGAGGATTGCCTCGCTCAAGAAATGGTCAAATGGCCAAGGGGGAGAAAACGCGGAATCGCAAAAAGCACTCTTCCAGGCTGATTATTTCGAGAAGAAAAACAACTAACTAATCAAGGTTTCATGGTCACATGGTTTCATGGTTTTATTGCTAAACCATAAACATGCGAACCTCGAACCTCGAAACCTAAGATAGATGCCTCGTTCAATTAAAAAAGGCCCATACGTTCACCATGCTTTGGTGAAAAAAGTGGTAGCTGCCAAACAAAGCAACCGCAAGCAAGTGATAAAAACCTGGTCTCGCGCTTCTATGATAGTGCCTGATATGGTCGGCGAAACCATCGCTGTGCACAATGGGAAAAACTTTGTTCCGGTGTTTATCACGGAGAACATGGTAGGGCATAAACTTGGTGAGTTTGCACCCACCCGAATGTTCCGTGGGCACGCTGGTCACCGCAAAGGATAATATGCGTTTAGTATAGGCTTATGTGTCCTTGATATTCAAGAGCCCACAGCCAATAGCAAAATCTAATTTATAATGGAAGCTGTAGCAAAACTCAAAAGTTGCCCGATGTCCGCCCGCAAAATGCGGCTCGTGGTGAATAATATCCGGGGCAAAAGAGTGGGAGAAGCGCTGAATATTCTACGTTTCACCAAAAATGAAGCTGCCGAATGGTTGGAAAAGATATTGCTCTCGGCCATCGCCAACTGGGAATACAAGTTGGACGGTATGGAAAGTGCCGATGACTATAAACTCTACATCAAAGAGGCTTTTGTAGATGAGGGTTCATTCCTCAAGCGGTTTCGGCCGGCGCCACATGGGCGTGCTACTCGCATACAAAAGCGCACCAACCACGTGACTCTTATCGTGGAAAACCGGATACCACTTAGCCGTGATACTGAGCAAGACCAGGTCGAAGTGGAGGAAATTGACGAAATCGCTGAACAGGAATAAATCAAAGTAAAGGCGGAGAGTAATATCTGCTTTCCTCCGAAAAACTTAAAATAAATGGGTCAAAAGACTAATCCAATTGGAAATCGCTTAGGCATTGTCAGGGGCTGGGAAAGCAACTGGTACGCCGATAAGGATTATGCTGAGAAGGTAGTTGAAGACGAGCGCATTCGCACCTACCTCAGAGCTCGTATCTCTAAGGGCGGCATTGCTCGTGTGATCATCGAGCGTTCTTTGAAAATTATCACCGTGACCATTCACACTTCCCGTCCGGGGATTGTGATAGGCAAGGGAGGGCAGGAAGTGGACCGCATTCGCGAAGAATTGCGCAAACTTACCGCCAAAGATATTCAGATCAATATCGTTGAAATCCGCAAGCCGGAAATGGACGCTGCCATCGTCGGTGAAAGTATCGCCAAACAATTGGAAGCCCGTATAAACTATCGCCGCGCCATCAAAATGTCCATCCAGTCTACAATCCGCGCAGGTGCTGAAGGAATAAAAGTTCGCATCTCAGGTCGTTTGGCTGGTTCTGAAATGGCTCGTACCGAAGAATATAAAGAGGGAAGAACACCTCTGCACACCTTCCGCTCCGACATTGATTACGCTCTTACCGAAGCACAGACAGTCTATGGAAAAATTGGCGTCAAAGTGTGGATTTGTAAAGGAGAGGTGTTTGGCAAACGCGATCTTTCACCCAACGCCGGTGTAGAAAGGAAAGAAAGAGGAGGAAGAAGAGGTGGTGACGACAGAAGAAGGCGCGACGACAGAAGACGTGGCGGCGGAGACCGTGGGCGTGGGGGCCGCAGATAATTTTCGCAATTGTGCGGGTAAGATATTCGAAAAATCCCCGTACCTTCGCGGCCGCATTTTTAAAACCCCTTTTTTGGGGGCAATAAAACTGCAGTTTTTGACAAAAAGTAATTGTCCCGTTTCCAACGGGTATATTTCTCAAAATTTAGGGAAAAATGTTACAGCCTAAACGTACAAAATATCGGAAGCAGCAAAAGAGCAAGTTGAAAAACGTTGCTGTTAAAGGCAGTACCGTGTGCTTCGGTGCTTATGGACTAAAAACATTGGATGGTGGCAAAATTACCAGCCGCCAGCTTGAAGCTGCCCGTATCGCGATGACCCGCCACATGAAAAGGGAAGGTCAGGTATGGATTCGCATTTTTCCGGATAAACCCATTACACGCAAACCACTGGAAGTGAGGATGGGTAAAGGTAAAGGCTCTCTGGACCATTATGTGGCCATCATTCAACCGGGCCGCATCATGTTTGAAGTGGATGGAGTGACCGAAGAAGTAGCAAAAGAATCCCTGCGCCTGGCAGCTCAGAAACTGCCGGTGCAGACCAGGATAACTGTTCGGCCAGATTTAGTTAAGTTCTAATTTTTTGAAACGTAAGAGGAAGTTCACGGGCCTTATTATAGTCCAAAAGCTTTCTTAAACCACGATTGAAATGGCAAGTAAAAAATACCTGGAACTCCAGGATTTCTCTGATGAGGAATTGGTAACGGAACTGCAAGGTTTGGAAGCCGAATTCCAAAAAATGCGTTTTGACCATGCAATTAAGGGATTAGACAATCCTCTTCAATTGCGGGAAATGCGCCGGGATATTGCTCGTCTCAAGACAGTAGTGCGCCAGCGTGAAGTTGCTGAATTTACGCCTGAGCAAATTGCCAAACGTTCTAAAATTAGGGCCAGACGCAGATTTGAATAATACACATTCTACGGCGGGGGGGCATTGCCCGGGGCCGTTTTTTGGTTGAAGTCTATTATGCCCGGAGAGTTTAGTTTTCAGGCAGCCAGCGATGGGCAGCGAAATGCCCCGGCAAGCAGCCTGCTGCAAACAATAAAAAATGGAAAGCAGAAAATCAAGAAAATCGAGAGTGGGAGTTGTCGTGAGCAACAAGATGGAGAAGACCATCAGTGTCAGCGTCGAACGGCGGTTGCGCCACCCGATTTATGGTAAATCGGTGAAGAAGACCAAAAAATTCATGGCTCACGACGAGAACAATGATAGCAATATCGGTGATACTGTGCGCATCATGGAAACCCGCCCTTTGAGCAAGCTCAAACGCTGGCGCCTGGTTCAAGTTATCGAGCGGGCGAAATAAACTCATTGTGGACTCAAAGTTTGCATACGGAGTACCCGGGCTGCGAACCCATGATACCACAAGTCACGCATAAAAGTTTAGTATAATGATACAGCAAGAATCGAGGTTAAAAGTAGCAGATAACAGCGGCGCAAAAGAAGTGCTTTGTATTCGGGTGCTGGGTGGTTCTCGCCGGCGTTACGCTTCGGTAGGCGACACTATCGTCGTAGCTGTGAAAGCAGCCTCCCCTGGGGGTGTCAAAAAAGGCACGGTTTCCAAAGCTGTTGTCGTGAGAACCAAAAAAGAGATTCGTCGTAAAGATGGTTCATACATCCGTTTTGATGACAATGCCTGTGTGTTGTTGGATACTTCCGACGAGCCACGGGGAACTCGTATTTTCGGACCTGTAGCCAGAGAATTAAGAGATAAGGACTATATGAGAATAGTCTCTTTGGCACCCGAAGTATTGTAATTTATTACTGTCCGGCATTCCTGGCGAATGCTCGCAGTCAACAGTCTTAATAATCATGGCAAAACAAGCTAAAAAGACAAAATTCGCTCAAAAGCTGCACATCAAGAAAGGGGATAAGGTGCAGGTCATCTCCGGCAACTATAAAGGAGACAAGGGTGAAGTATTGGAAATATTCCCAGACAAATACAGGGCGATAGTTGAAAATGTGAACATGGTGAAAAAACACCAGAAACCTACACAAAATAACCCTGGCGGAATTGTCGATCTGGCAGCGCCTATTCATATTTCCAACCTGATGTTGCTGGACCCTAAAACCGGGGAGCCTACACGCATCGGAAGAAAAGAAGTAGATGGCAAGTTGGTGCGTTATGCCAAGAAATCAGGGGAATTATTTAACTAACATCGATTAATCTTTCGAGTGATGAAATACACAGTGAGGCTTCAGGAAAAATATAAAAGCGAAGTCGTGCCGGCATTGAAAGAACAATTTCAATATGCCAATCCCATGCAAGTGCCGAAACTGGTGAAAATTTGCATCAATCAGGGCGTAGGCCAGGCTACTCAGGATAAAAAACTAGTAGATGTGGCGGCAGATGAAATAACCCTTATTGCCGGGCAAAAGTCAGTTATTACAAAAGCCAAGAAATCAGTTTCTAACTTCAAACTGCGCGAGGGAATGCCCATTGGGGTAAAAGTAACCCTTCGCAAAGAGAAGATGTGGGAGTTCATGGACCGTCTTGTTTCCGTGGCCATTCCCCGTGTACGTGACTTCAGGGGTATCAATGACAAGAGTTTTGACGGCCGTGGCAATTACTCCATGGGAGTTAGCGAGCACATCATTTTTCCAGAAATTGACCTCGACAAAGTTTCAAGAATTACCGGCATGGACATCACATTCGTCACCACAGCTAAAACCGACGCTGAGGCGCTGGCATTGCTGAAAGGACTTGGCATGCCCTTCAAAAGACAAAATCAATAACAACCTGACATGGCAAAGAAATCTATTATAGCAAGAGAAAAGAAGCGTCGGAGGATGGTGGCAAAATATGCCAGCTTGCGTAAAAAACTTAAAGAAGAAGGCGATTACGAAGCCCTCGACAAGTTGCCACGCAATGCTTCTCCGGTGCGTTTGCACAATCGTTGTCAACTGACCGGCAGGCCCAAAGGCTATATGCGCAAATTCGGTCTTTGCCGTGTGAAGTTTCGTGAAATGGCTTTGGGAGGAAAAATTCCAGGCATAACAAAAGCAAGTTGGTAAATATTGGCTTTTAGCTTTTCATTCCTGGCTTTTTGCCAGCGATGGGCAGCTAACAGCTCTTAGCAAATAAGAAAATGGCAGTAACAGATCCAATAGCAGACTACTTGACCCGCATTCGGAACGCCCAACTGGCGAATCACAAAATCGTGGAGATTCCTTCTTCCAAAGAAAAGAAGGCGTTGACGGAGATTTTATACGAAAGCGGCTACATACTCAAGTATAAGTTTGACGACGAAGCCGGCAAACATGGTATCATCAAAATTGCTTTGAAATACGACCCCGTTTCCCGCATGCCTGTTATCAGACTTCTGAAGCGGGTGAGCCGCCCGGGTTTGCGTCAGTATAAAAAAGCAAACGAGTTGCCTAAAGTTATCAATGGTTTGGGCATCGCCATCATCTCCACTTCAAAGGGTATTATGACCGATAAGAGGGCAAGAACAGAGAACGTGGGTGGAGAGGTGCTTTGCTACGTGCATTGATTTTATTTAACAACGCTTTAATTCAAGAAGAACATGTCTCGTATAGGAAAAATGCCAGTACCACTTCCCAGCGGCGTAGAAATGAACGTCAGCGGCAGCAATATGGTGAAAGTGAAAGGCCCCAAAGGGGAATTGATGCAGCAGGTGGATCCTGATATCGAAGTTAGCCTTGAAAATGGTGAAATCATCCTTAAACGTCCCACCGACCAAAAGCGTCACCGCTCGTTACATGGGCTATACCGCTCACTGATTCATAATATGGTAGTCGGCGTTTCGGAAGGTTTTGTGATAGAGATGGAAGTGGTTGGCGTGGGGTTCCGTGCAAATAACACGGGCCAATTGCTCGAATTGACACTTGGCTTTTCTCACCCTGTCATGTTTTACATACCCGACGAGGTGAAAATAACTACAACTCAGGATAAAGGTAAGAATCCAATTATCCGCTTAGAGAGTTTCGATAAACAATTGATTGGACAGGTAGCGGCCAAAATCCGGTCTTTCCGGAAACCAGAACCTTACAAAGGAAAAGGTATCCGCTACGTGGGCGAAATATTGCGCCGCAAAGCTGGTAAAGCTGCAGCCAAAGTATAAAATATCTTATCATCTGGCTTACTTCACGGAGGTAAAGCCGGACAAAAATAAACGGGGTCTTGGGTTTGGATATACAATGGCCTTTCACTAAGACTAAAAACTGAGGCAAGAAATGAGATTCAGTAAAGTAAATCGCAGACGTAGGATACACTGGCGGGTCCGGGATAAAATCAAGGGAACCGCAGCGCGACCAAGAGTCAGCATATTTCGCAGTAATAAAAGCATTTACTGCCAATTGATTGACGATGTGAACGGCAACACCCTCGTGGCTGCTTCTTCCCGTGACAAAGGGGTCACCACTGAAGGTAATACCAAGATAGACCAGGCTCGTGAGGTGGGGAAATCATTGGCAGAAAAAGCCCTGACCGCCAACATTTCACAGGTTGTTTTTGACAGAGGTGGCTACCTCTACCACGGCAGGGTGAAAGCCTTGGCCGAAGGGGCCCGTGAAGGAGGCCTCAAGTTCTAACATTTAAGAATTGAAAAAATGGCCTTCCTGATTTGGAGGCAATAAAATATAGTTTCAATGGCAAAAAGTAACGTCCAAAAAGTAAGAAACATTACTGAGACCGAATTGACGGAAAAGCTGGTCAATCTGAACAGGGTTGCCAAGGTGACCAAAGGTGGCCGGACATTCAGTTTCGCTGCCGTTGTGGTAGTGGGCGATGGCAATGGCAGAGTAGGTCAGGGTTTGGGGAAAGCACGTGATGTATCAGAAGCGATTACCAAAGGTGCTACCGATGCCAAAAAGAACCTTATAAAGGTGCCCATTTTGAATGGCACCATTCCGCACGAGCAAAAAGGCAAGTATGGTGCAGGCCGTGTGTTGTTGCGCCCTGCTGCCGATGGTACTGGTGTAATTGCCGGTGGCGCCATGCGGGCTGTATTGGAAATAGCCGGGGTGCACAATGTGTTGGCAAAATCCATGGGGTCTTCTAATCCTCACAATGTGGTGAAAGCTACACTGGATGCCCTTACCAAACTCAGAAGCCCATTTGACGTAGCGAAACAGCGCGGTGTTAACCTGGAGAAAGTATTCAACGGGTGATATTTTTGAATTTTGTTGACTGCTTTTTTATGAAAAAAAATAAAAGGGCGAACAACAAGCGATGAATAACGTACAAGACATGGCCAAAGTCAGAATTACTCAAGTTAAAAGTATCATAGACCGCCCCCGGCGGCAAAAGGGTACCATCAAAGCCCTGGGGCTTCGCAAAATGCACCAAACCGTTGAGCATGAAGCTACTCCCCAAATCATGGGAATGATTGCCAAAGTACAGCATTTGGTAAAGGTGGAAAATGCCTGATCCGGTTAGCAGTGCGCAGTTATCGGCCTGTAACAATTGGCGCAGGAAATGATTGCATCTGCTCACTTCAAATTGCAAACTCACATGGAACTGCATAATCTTAAACCCGCAGAGGGTTCTAAAAACAGAAAGAAAAGAATCGCAAGAGGTCAAGGCTCCGGATGGGCTGGGACGGCTGGCCGCGGCCACAAAGGTGCCAAATCACGCTCTGGCAGTTCCCGCCGGGCGAATTTTGAAGGGGGGCAAACCCCGCTCCAACGCCGGTTGCCGAAGAGGGGCTTCAAGAACCCCAACCGTGTAGAATACGTTGGACTAAACCTCGATTACATTCAGGCTATTGCCGAAAAATACAAACTCACCGAAATCTCACCGGAGTCTTTGTACGAAAACAAGGTCATCGGTAAAGGTGACCTGATTAAAGTTTTAGGCAGAGGAGAAGTTGCCGGCGTTATGGTTGTAAAGACACACGCCATTTCTGCATCCGCAAAAAAGGCCATTGAGGAAAAAGGAGGAAGTGTCAACTTAGTTTAATTTGTTGAAGCTCGGGTACTGAATGCATGATGCTTGATATTCAGTATTCAAACATTGCGTATCTAAAATCGAGCATCCAGTATCGAGAAAATATCCGATGAAAAGATTACTTACTACTCTCCAAAACATCTGGAATATCAAAGAACTAAGAGAGCGCATTGGTTGGACGCTCTTGATGTTGTTCATTTTTCGATTCGGTTCCTTTGTCGTTCTGCCAGGTGTGATACCAGCTGCGTTGGATAACTCAGCTTCCAGTTCTGGTTCTTCTGACTTGCTGGGCTTGATCAACACCTTTACGGGTGGAGCCTGGAGCAATGCCTCCGTCATGGCTCTTGGTATCATGCCTTATATCACCGCCTCCATTATCATCCAGTTGTTAGGATTTGCAATGCCATATTTCCAGCGGCTACAGCAGAAAGAGGGGGAGAGTGGCAGGAAAAAACTTACACAAATAACACGTCTGCTCACAGTGGCCATCACCTTGGTACAGGGAGGCGGATATTTGACCTATATCAATTCCATCCCAGGAGCCATTGACCCAACGATGCCTACGGGAATATTTTGGTTGTCGAGTACTATCATTCTGTCTGCTGGTACCGTGTTTGCTATGTGGCTTGGAGAGCGTATCACCGACATTGGTGTCGGCAACGGTGCCTCTTTGCTTATCACCATCGGTATTATTGCCTCATTGCCTCAGGCTCTTGCTGGTGAAATAGCTTTGCAAATTGGAGCGGGAGGATTGTTTAAGTTGATCCTGGAATTTGCCATGTTCTTTGTTGTAATAGCGGCTATTGTGCTCATCATTCAAGGGGTGCGAAAGGTGCCTATTCAATTTGCGAAGCATATGGTGCAGCGGGGCAACACAATTATGCCTTCTTCCGGGGTGAGAGATTATATCCCGGTGAAAGTAAATGCAGCTGGGGTGATGCCTATCATTTTTGCCCAGGCCCTCATGTTCGTGCCAGCTACAGTTGCCCAATTTGCCTTTGGAAGTGATGCAATGACTGCGCCTTCCGGTTTTCTACGCCAACTCATCAACCCACATTCATTTACATCCACTGTGTTTGTTTTCGTATTGGTAGTAGCGTTTACATATGTGTATACTGCCCTCATCGTCAACCCAACACAATACGCTGAATATTTGAAGCGCCAAAACGCTTTTATACCAGGCGTTAAGCCTGGCAAACCGACAGCAGATTTTATCGATGCCATTACCACCCGTATTACTTTACCAGGTTCTATATTTCTTGGCCTCATTGCCATTTTGCCTTCTATCGCAATAGCTTTTGGCATCAACGCGTCTTTTGCGCGATTCTTTGGAGGCACTTCTATTCTGATTGGTGTTGGTGTGGTGCTGGATACTTTGCAGCAGATTGAAAGCCATTTGTTGATGCGCCGTTACGACGGTCTTGTCAAGTCGGGCAAATTGCAGGGACGATCGAGAATGCAGACCATAGGCTCCGGTATGTAAGCCCAGGAGATTTTTTTACAAAAATTTTTAAAAGCAGAGCGGCATAGATTTGAATAA
>CAZPHZ010000015.1:0-16375 GCA_964586035.1 uncultured Saprospiraceae bacterium | reverse complement strand
ATTCAACGGGGTCCCAAAAGAACTTATTGAAATCCTGCACTTGGTCGTTGACAACAATGACCCCTTCGTTTTCCAGTAATGCCTGCATCATAAAAGGGGAGGGCCAATGGTTTCTTCCTGAGAGTTCGCCTTTCCGATTGACCACACGGTGTGCTGGCACACCCTCGCCGTTATGGCTGTGGTTCAGCGCCCAGCCTACCATTCGTGCAGAACCCAGGGCTAAATAGTTGGCTATAGCTCCATAAGTCGTGATGCGTCCGTGAGGTATCTGCCTGACCACATCGTACACCCATTCGAAATAGGATTGATTTTTCATAAAATAAAAAAATGAGAGCCGCTACTCTCTACTTTTACACTCCCCGCCAATTATTAGCTTTGCGGGCATGAAGTTAATGAAAATGTGATGATATTCGGACTTTCATTAACTAATGGTGTTAGTGGTCACCTTGAAATTCTCAATCAATCGATTCAATTCTATTCTATTATCTGAGGAACAATTACTAAGCTGCCATGCTAAAAGTCAAAGTAAAAGCCAACTCGATAACCAACTTGACCGACGCCCGTTATTTTTCAGCCCGTGGGGCAGAATGGCTCGGATTCCGGCTGGAACCTGGCTCCGAAGATTCCATTGAACCCAATGCTGCAAAAGCAATCATCGAGTGGGTGGATGGAGTGAAAATCGTTGGTGAGTTCGGTCTGGCGAATGCTTCTGAGATAATGGAAATCAACCAACAAATCGGGCTGGATGCTGTGCAAGTGAGTATGTTTAGCACAAAAGAGGAGCTCGCAGGTGTTCGTGGGATACCCATCATGAAAGAGGTAATCATTGAATCGGAAACTCCCGAAAGTGAGATATTGGAACACTTGCTCGACTTCTCGCCTTTTTGCGATATTTTTCTTTTGCGATTTCAATTGTCTCCGGGGTTTTGGTCAATGATGGAGCGGGGTCATCCATTCACTCCTGCGTTTCTTCACGATGTATGCGAGCACAACAAGGTGCTGCTGGACATGGATTTGTCTGCAGGGATACTTGATGATGTTTTGGAAAAAACTCACCCGATGGGTATCGTACTCTCCGGCGGAGTTGAGGAAAAAGTTGGATTCAAATCATTTGACGAACTAGACGATATTTTTGACATTTTGGAAGAATAAGAAAGCATCATGACGATACAACAGGCCCAGGAAATGGTTGACCACTGGATAAACACAGTGGGCATCCGGTATTATTCTGAACTGACGAACACGGCTATTCTGATGGAGGAAGTGGGAGAAGTTGCAAGCCTCATGGCTCGCATTTATGGAGAGCAGTCATTCAAAAAGCCGCAGCTGGCTGCCACTGCGCAGGATGACCTTGCGGATGAAATGGCCGATGTACTATTCGTACTCGTTTGCCTCGCCAATCAAACCGGAGTTGACCTGACGAAAGCACTCAAGAACAATCTGGACAAAAAGACATGGCGCGATAAGGAACGGCATGCCAAGAACCCAAAGCTGAAATAATACCTGCCGAATTGTTGAAATGCAAAAAGGGCAGCCGCTGTTTATCAGCGGCTGCCCTTTTTAAAAAAAAAGTGAGTATAAGACCAGCTCTACCCCCCAAACGAACTGGTCTCACTCACTGTCCCAGGGTACTTCTACCCCAGAACCTCTTTGGATAATTGAGTGCAAACCTATTCTGAGGGGGCGTACACTCAAACGTGAAGTCCGGAGGACTTCTCCATATCTTTCAAAGCCTTCAGGCTTAAAATTGGCAAAAATTCAAATGCTCAACACAGCGAAAATTGGGTGAAATATCTTCCCCAAGAGTTAATGGGAAGCGGGAGGAGGGTAGATTTTTTATCCCAATATTATTCTGTAAAACGAAAACATACTTTCCGAAAATCATGCCACATTCGGGGATAAGATGCCGGTATTGGCAATTTTATCAGGGAAATTAATCAGTACTTCGTTTCCTTTTTGTTGTTGTAGTTCGGTAAATACCCGCTTGTATTCAGCATAGTCAGTAAACTCCTGATAGGGAATCTTTTCTCCGCTATCCACTTCCAAAATGATGTGAAAGCACAAATGATTGTCCCGGTAAAAAAACTTGGTAATCAAATCCTTTACCTGAGCCCCATGGATGTTTCTCTTGAATTTCAATTGAGATACAAGGCTATTGTTTCCATGGATATGTTTCAAAGTGTTCATCTTAAGTATGCTTTGTGTTTTGATGTTTGACACTGCAATGTTATCGCCAAATTCACTCTATATTGTTCAGGTATTACAGTTATTGTGACATTAAAAACCCCCATCGTATCTGCCAAATCTATTATGTGGCCATCCCATTTTGTCATTTAATTGCTTGAAGCACAGTCATATTGTCAGTATTAGACGGATGGCATGTCCTTTGACTAGCCGGAATTATTCTGGAGCAAATTCCACCGTATTTTTAACCAAACAATTAGTAAAATCAGCGCTATGCAAAAAGGTAATATTTCAGTTCAAACAGAGAATATTTTCCCCATCATCAAGAAATTCCTTTATTCCGACCAGGAGATTTTTTTACGGGAACTCATCTCCAACGCCATCGATGCTACCACCAAAGCCAAGGCCTTGGCTTTAAAAGGTGAACTCACCGGCGACCTCGGGGACCTCACTGTTGAGGTACTATTAAATAAAAAAGCAAAAACCTTGACAATTCGCGATAAAGGCATTGGTATGAGCGAAGAGGAGGTGAAAAAGTACCTGAATCAGATTGCCATTTCAAGTGCCCAGGATTTCCTGGAAAAGTACCAGGATGAGCACAACATCATCGGGAAATTTGGGCTTGGCTTTTACTCCGCATTTATGGTGGCAGATAAAGTGGAGGCTGTGACAAAATCCTGGAAGGAGGGAGAGGCTTCAGTGACTTGGGTTTGCGAGGGCAACCCCGAGTATAAAATAAAAGCGAATAAGAAAAAGACGCGAGGTACTGACATTGTGCTCCATATAAGCAAAGAGAGCGAGGAATTTCTGGAAGACCACCGCATCCAGGAATTGTTAAATAAATACTGCAAGTTTTTGCCAGTAGCTATTAAGTTCGGCACGAAGAAAGAAACCATTGAGAAAGGGAAAGGCGATAAAAAGAAATCCAAGACCGTTGAGGTTGACAACATCATCAACAATCCGGAACCCACCTGGAAAAAGCAACCGAATAATCTGAAAGACGAAGACTACAAGGATTTTTACCACGAGCTTTATCCCTCCAGTTTTCAACAACCGCTTTTTTGGATACACCTTAATATAGATTACCCGTTCAACCTTACTGGTATTTTGTACTTCCCGCAATTGAGCAATTCGCTCGAAGTGCAGAAAAATAAGATTCAGCTTTACAGCAATCAGGTTTATGTAACGGACGACGTTAAGGAAATCGTTCCCGAGTTTCTGACGTTGCTGCACGGTGTTATCGACTCTCCAGACATTCCGTTGAATGTGAGCCGCAGCTACTTGCAAAGCGATAGCAATGTGCGCAAGATTACAGGCTACATCACAAAGAAAGTAGCTGAAAAGCTCCATGACCTTTTCAAAAACCAAAGGGAAGATTATCAATCAAAATGGAAGGATCTCGGTGTCTTCGTGAAATACGGCATGTTGTCTGACGAAAAATTCCATGAGCGCGCCATGGATTTTGCCCTGCTCAAAAATGTAAATGGCGAGTATTTTACCATCGATGACTATATGAATAAGGTGAAAGATTTGCAAACCGATAAACACAAGCGGGTAGTTCTTCTTTACACGCACGACCCGGTGGAGCATCACAGCCTTATCGATGCTGTGAAATCCCGTGGCTACGATGTGGTCGAAATGGACACCATGATAGACAGTCATTTCATGCAACATCTGGAACACAAGCTCAAGGATGTTACTTTCGTGAGAATAGATTCCGATACCATTGACAATCTGGTACAAAAAGATGAAAAGAAAGAGAGCGTGTTGAGTGAAAAAGAACAGGAATCTGTGAAGGCCATTTTTGAGGGATTTACCAAAGAAAAGACGGAGGCTTCCGTAACTCTCACTCCACTCTCACCTGATGACCAGCCCGTGCAAATCACCAAACCGGAATTCATGAGGCGCATGAAAGAAATGCAGGCTATGGGTGGTGGTGGAATGTCTATGCCAGGCCTCGGAGACATGTATAATGTGGTGGTAAATACCAACCATCCTTTCATCGCTGAAAAGTTGCTTAAACTGTCAAAAGGGGAGGACCAGGAAGCTTTTGCGAAGCACCTGCTCAATCTGGCCCTGCTCAATCAGGGTATGCTCAAGGGGGCTGACCTGACCCTATTTGTAAAGAAAAGCCTCGACTTTCTAAAATAGGAAAACGAGAATTAAGAGGTATAAAAAAGGGCGCCGGAAATTACATTCCGGCGCCTTTTTTATCGCAAGAGCATTGATTTACAAATCATCCAGCAAGGCTGCTGATTCAGCTTGTTTGAACCCATGGCCGGCCTTTATTTTTTGAAGCAATACCTTCGCTGTGGGCAGGTCACCTAATTGCATCTTGGCAAGAGCGAGATACCATGTGGCTTTTCCGGCATAAATGCCTTCGCCCTCCTCAACAGGTATCAGATAATTTGCGGCTTGTGCGAATTGCTCTGTTTCCAGGCAAGATAAACCTGCAAAAAAATGGGCAGCCTCATTGCCAGGCTCGGCGATGATAGCCTCTTTAAATGGTGGAATGCTGGCAGCGTATTGGCTGTCAGCATAAAGTTTAAATGCCGTTTGCAGGGAGGCATTCAGGGATGGCACAACGTCGCTGCTTCTCCGGTCTATGGGAATATCAAGCCTGTAGGAAGTGTAGTATTGACTGAATAATTGGTCGGGTGAAGAGGGTTGGAAAAAGGTGAAATAGCTGGCCAGAATTATGGCAGCCACAGCTGCCACCCTTAGTAAAACCGTTGCCGGACGGAGCCTGTAAACCTGGCGTTCACCGGCCCCGGCAAGCTTTTTTTTGAATGAGGAGAAATCTTCGGGCTGTGCAAGATTTGCAGAAGCTGACTCAAATCCCTCCATGGCATCGGAGCAAAGAGGGCAGTCCAGCATATGAGCCTCAACCCGTCGTTTATCCGAGGTGGTAGCCTTCCCGTTCAAATAATCTTGAATCTCGGCACTGCTAAGGCACCGGGTGGTTTTATAAATATCTTTGAGTAAAATCCTTCCCATGACTTGAGTTTATTGAAAACTATACTTTGTGTTTTCCCATTTCTTTTTCCAACATGATTCTGAGGTTGCGCTTTCCGTTTTGAAGGTAGCTTTTTACCTGTTTTTCTGAGTAACCAGTTTTATCAGATATCTCCCTATAGCTTTTGTTTTCGTAAAAAAATAGGTGAATGCAGGTGCGTTGCTCATCGCCCAAAAGTTGGACGGCATTTTCCATGGTAGTCTCCATGGACGGTTCACCGTCAATGAGAGAAGCCATTTTGTCATTTTCCACAAAGTCTATCTCGGCCTTTTCCGTATAGCGATACCCTGCCAATTTATTGGCTTCGCTCTTGCGTTTGCGAAGCTTGGCAATGCACTCATTACGCGATACAGCGTAGAGATAACTCTTGAATGACTTCACGTTTGCTGCGGGTAGTTTTTGATATAAAATTCTGAAGACTTCGGAGACGATGTCGCGGCTATCGTCTTCGTTTTTCATCATTTTCAGGCAGACCCCGAAAGAAAGGTGCTTATAGCGCCGGTACAATTCTTCGAAGCACGCCTGGTTGCCGGAATCGGCAAACCGCTTAACCAATTCTTCGTCGGTGAGTTGGCGGGGACGTTCTTTATTTAAAAATCTGATAGCCATATTATGTTAAATGCCGTGGTGGTTGGAGCCATGGTGATCGATAAATGATAGAAGCGCCGTAAAAATAACAAAAAGGGGATTGGGGACACGATATGATGCAACCTTCGATTTTCTGTGGCACATGTTCTGTCATTTCTTCTAACTCTTAGCTCGTTATCAGGGTTTGTATATCAATTTTTTGATCATGATTGGCTGCGAAGATTAAGGCAAGATGCATTGCGAAATCACCAAAGTGCTTGGACAACCTCTCAAATTTCTACGGGGGCAATAAGTTTGGTGATGTTGAAATTATCAGCCTTATAATCACGACGGGTCTCGATGCCTGAACACCCTGTAAACGGTGATGATACTGTCAAATAATTTCTGAGACAACTCACTTCGTTGGATGACCTTATCACAGGAACCTACCCGTTGAAGGTGCAGTTAGTTGGCGAAACCTCGTTAATTTTTTTTTGTAGAATAATGAACTTTCAAATAGAAAATCAGATGGGTAGTACTTTAATAGGTGCTGCCATATATTACGTTTGAAATTAAGACAAAAATGAGTGGTTGAAAATTTTTGGGCGAAATTTCAACTGTTTTTCAACCAGTTATGAATGCCCTTTAGAGTATTTTTAAAAAATAGGACTTGTTTTTCTAAGAAAGAAACATACCTTTGCAGCCGCCTTTGAAAAAGGCCAGTTAAAGACATTTATTTTTCACAGTTTAAACGTATAACAATCGTGAATACCTTGAGCTATAGAACTCAGTCGGCAAAGAAAGAAGAGGTGGAGCACAAATGGTACATCGTTGATGCGGAAGGCCAGACAGCAGGCCGTTTATTTTCCCGCATTGCCAGCGTACTTAGGGGCAAACACAAGCCCTCATTCACACCTCACACCGACACTGGCGATTGCGTAATCGTCATCAATGCCGAAAAAATACGCTTCACCGGCAACAAGCTGGACCAAAAAGAATACCTGCGCTTCACGGGGTATCCCGGAGGCCAACGCAGCGAAACGGCGCGCAGGCTTCAGGAAAGAAAACCCGTCGCCATCATTGAAAAGGGTGTACGCGGGATGTTGCCTAAAAACAAATTGGGTCGGGCGATGATCAAAAAACTGCATGTTTATGCTGGTACTGAACATCCTCATGTTGCCCAAAAACCCCAACCCTTTAACTTTTAACCGGAAATTCATCAATTATGGAAATGATAAATGCCATAGGGAGAAGGAAAGCCTCCGTAGCGAGGGTGTACCTGACCAAAGGTCAAGGCAACATCCAGGTAAACGGCAAGGATTACAAAGAGTATTTCCCGCAAATTCACATCCAATCGAGCGTGACGGATCCTTTTAACACCGTTAACCTTGAGACCAATTTGTACGATGTAAAAATCAATGTAGATGGCGGCGGATACAAAGGACAGGCCGAAGCTGTGCGCATGGGTATTTCACGCGCATTGGTTACGCTGAACGCCGACTTCCGCAAGGCGCTTAAGGAGAAAAAGTACCTCACCCGCGATGCCCGCCAGGTGGAGCGCAAGAAGTACGGCAAACCTAAAGCGAGAAAGAGCTTCCAGTTTTCCAAACGTTAAACGGGCCTTTGGCTGTCAGCGGTCAATTGCTGGTAGCTTGACGCCAATAGCAAAATTTAAAAAATGGCAAAACCTACATATCAAGAATTACTCGATGCAGGCGTTCACTTT
The DNA here is from genome assembly GCA_964586035.1 of uncultured Saprospiraceae bacterium. Classification (GTDB taxonomy): domain Bacteria; phylum Bacteroidota; class Bacteroidia; order Chitinophagales; family Saprospiraceae; genus UBA6168. The sequence goes on along the minus strand of CAZPHZ010000015.1, from coordinate 8,882 downwards.
GGCCACATGCGCAAAAAGTGGAATCCTAAAATGGCTCCTTATATATTCATGGAGCGCAAGGGCATCCATATCATCGACCTGAATCGCACTTCCGAATGCCTCGATCGCGCTGCCGATGCGATGAAATCCATCGCAAGATCCGGTCGCAAGATTCTGTTCGTGGCTACGAAGAAACAAGCGCGTGACATCGTATCACAAGCGGCCCAGTCCGTTGGTATGCCTTTCGTCACCGAGCGGTGGCTTGGAGGAATGATGACCAACTTCGCCACCATCAAACGGTCGGTGAAAAAAATGCAGACAATCGAGCGCATGTTGGCCGATGGTACCGCACAAAATCTCACCAAAAAAGAGCGCCTCACCATGGAGCGGGAGCGCTTGAAACTGGAAAAAGTTTTGGGGGGTATCGAAAACCTTGGCCGCCTGCCTGCTGCCGTTTTCGTGGTGGATATCGAGCATGAGCATATTGCCATTGCCGAAGCCAAACGCCTCGGCATTCGCACCCTGGCTATGGTGGATACCAATTCCGATCCAGGAGATATAGATTTTCCGGTGCCGGCCAATGATGATGCTTCGAAATCAGTCTCTATCATTACCCGGTATTTGACGGATGCAATCCGTGAAGGACTTGAGGAGCGTGCCGCCAACCGGGCAAGTGATGAGAAAAATAGCAAGAAAAAATCTGCTGCGGAATAGCAAATGTGCGGATGGTTTTCCTTTGGAAATGAGGGTTTTCCACCTGCAGTTGTGAATGATGACAAGCTTTCGGAAGCAATTGTTATCAGCCTAAAACAGCAAATAATAACTTAAAAAATAGAACGACCATGTTTTCAGCCGCTGAAGTAAAAAAACTGCGTGACATGACGGGCGCAGGCATGATGGACTGCAAGAAAGCGCTCGCCGAGGCCGAAGGTGATGTTGAAAAAGCCATTGAAATTCTTCGTAAAAAAGGCCAGAAGCTATCCGCCAAAAGAGCCGATAGAGAAGCAAGGGAAGGAGCAGTTATTGCGCTCATTTCCGATGATAAGAAGAAAGGAGTTATCGTTAAATTGAGCTGCGAAACAGATTTCGTCGCCAAAAATGATGACTTTGTGAAACTGACCCGCGATTTTGCCAAGGCAGCACTTGACAATTTCCCCGGGAGCACTGATGAACTGTTGAAGCTTGCTTACAATGGCATCACCATCGGAGAAAAAGTAATTGAGCAGGTTGGTGTTGTTGGTGAAAAAATTGAAATCGCTGCTTATGAAAAACTTGAGTCCGAGCAAATAGCACCGTACATACATATGGGTAACCGTGCTGGTGTTTTGGTAGGTCTCAGCAAAGCCGGCGATAGTTATTTCGATGCTGGAAGAGATGTTGCCATGCAGGTTGCTGCTATGCGGCCGGTAGCTGTAGATAAGGATGACGTTCCTTCTACGGTTATTGAAAAGGAAATCGAAATTGGCAAAGAGCAAGCCCGTCAACAAGGTAAGCCGGAGGCTATTCTTGAAAAAATAGCCCTTGGCAAACTCAATAAATTCTATCAGGAGAATACATTGCTCAACCAGAATTTTGTGAAAAACTCCAAACAAACGGTGAGGGATTACCTCAAAAGCTTAGATCCCGAACTAACGGTTACAGATTTCAAGCACGTTGAGCTTGGTTAAGAACCTAAAACCTGTAAAGGCGAATTAATTTTTTAATTCGCCTTTTTTTATGCCTTCTTTTGCGATTTGGCGATAGTTTGCAATCTTAGCCCTACCGTCCTTCAGAATCCATAACCAATAATTCCTATAAAAAGGGAAAAACAGTTGAACAATGGCCGTGAAGTATAAAAGAATACTACTAAAACTCAGTGGGGAATCGCTCATGGGGTCGCAAAATTTTGGCATCGAACCCTCTATGATTCACCATTATGCGGCGCAAATAAAGGAATTGGCCGAGTTGGATGTTCAAGTGGCGGTTGTGATAGGTGGTGGTAACATTTTTCGGGGGTTGCAAGCCTCGAAGTCCGGCATCGAGCGGGTTCAGGGCGATTACATGGGAATGTTGGCCACGGTTATAAATGGCATGGCTCTTCAATCAGCATTGGAAGGCACAGGAGTTTATACGAGGCTGATTTCCGCAATTGACATGAAACAAATTGCAGAACCCTACATTCGCCGCAGGGCAATCCGGCACTTAGAGAAGGGCAGGGTAGTGATTTTTTGCGCCGGTACCGGCAGCCCTTATTTTACCACCGATTCGGCCGCAGCCTTGCGTGCCAATGAAATAGACGCCAACGTGATACTGAAGGGCACCCGGGTGAATGGCATTTATTCTGCCGACCCTGAAATCGACCCTGAAGCCGAAATGTTCGACCACCTTACGTTTGCAAGCGTCATCAGTCTGGGACTTGCCGTCATGGATATGACAGCTTTCACACTGTGCAAAGAAAACGATATTCCAATTGTCGTATTCAACATCAACGAACCCAAAAACCTGGTGCGCATTGTCAGTGGTGAAAGAGTGGGAACTTTGGTGGAGGGCTGATAAAATTTTCCATGTCACCGCTGGTAAATTTCCTAAACAGCTTTAGGATAGACTGAGAATCAGCGAATTCTGAAAGACAACTTGAATTCGGTTATGAATAAGTTTTTGGTTGCCTCCCGTCAATGCGAGGCGATGGCAATGGTAGCGAAACTAACAGCGGTGTCTGGGACCTCCAGAATTTCCAGGGCACAAGCTTCAAGAGTACTTCCGGTGGTCACTACATCATCAACGAGTAATATATGTTTGCCTTTCAGACTGGCAGGGTCATTTACCGCAAATACATTTGACACATTTTCCAGCCTTTCCATTTTGGTCATTTTAGTCTGAGTAGAAGTATTGACAATGCGCACCAGCCCATTTTTCATTATGGGTTTCTCCAATATTTCGGCAAGCCCCCGGGCAAACATTTCACTCTGATTGAACCCTCGCACTAATTCTTTTTTCCGGTGCAGCGGAACGGGAATGATGACGTTGATTCCTCCAAAATATGGCGATTGGGAAAGTTTCCTTCCAAATCTCCGGCCCAATACTTCGCCGATTTCCTTTTTTCCATTGTATTTGAAATTGTGCAGTAAATGCTGCACCGGGCTTTCTTTGGTGAAAACAAACATGGCTGCTGCGGCGGAGACGGGTACCCTCCCCCAAAAGCGCTCACTCATGGGATTTTCTTTTTTGAGGTGGTAATTTGTCTCCGGCATGGTGGCATTGCAGGTAGAACAAAAAATCTCGCCTGGTATTGGTGACTTTTTTTCGCAGGCTAAACAAAGGTGCGGGTAAAAAAGTGTGAAAAAATGCCGGATCGGGGAGTAAAGGCCATTCATAGTTTTCACGAGTTATTGGGTGGATGCTCGCAAGTTACGCAATGGCGGCAGAGGATGCCAGCCCCGGTGGAAATTCTTTCAGGCCTGTTTGATATTTCGCAATCGGCGATGGATCATTTGGACAATGGGTAAAAAAAACGTCTGCCTCGAAATTCAAGACAGACGCATCAAAACAAAACGAAAAACCAACTTTAAACAAGTCTTTTTATGTCTGTATAAACCGTTCGCTTTTTTAAAATGTTGCTTATTGCTTGTTAATGAAATCTTAAAAGAAGCGAGTAGTCGCCTGTATATTATTTGCCGGATTTTAGGCGAACCGGTAGTGTTTTTAACTCGCCATAACGATTGACGGTGAGTGTGATTGTTTCACCGGCTTTGGCGCCCCCTACTATTTCGAGCAGGTCGGGAGTGGATTTCACTTGTTTGCTGTCAGCTTCCACAATTACGTCATTGGGAAGGATGCCGGCATACTGTGCAGCCCCGCCATCTACCAAGCTTTCCACGAGAACACCTTGCGTAATTTCGAGGCCAATTTCCTGGGCGGTCTCATTGTCTAAATCCGCAATATTTATGCCGAGAAACCCTCGTTGATAGCTGCCATTTGCAATGATGTCGTCGGCGATTTTTACAACGAAATTGATTGGGATTGCAAAAGAATATCCTTCGTAAAATCCTGTTTTAGTGGCGATTGCGGTATTTATCCCCAATAGGTGGCCATAAGCGTCAACAAGGGCACCGCCGCTATTTCCGGGATTAACTGCCGCATCGGTCTGAATAAAACTTTCGATGGCCGACCGGCCCTTAATGAGGTTCAAGTCACGCCCCTTCGCACTTATAATTCCAGCCGTTACCGTGGAGTTTAGTTCTAATGGGTTGCCAACTGCCAGTACCCATTCTCCAATGCGCGAGGCTTCGGAATCAGCAACGCGGAGGGTGGGGAGGTTGTGTCCATCAATTTTTATCACTGCAATATCTGCGTCAGGGTAGGTGCCAACCACGGTGGCCGCATATTTTTTATTGTCGTTGGTGGTCACCTCCAATTCATCGGCAAAGTCCACCACGTGATTGTTGGTGACGATGTATCCGTCTGAACTGTAAATGACTCCAGAGCCGGTGCCTTCTTTGGGCATGTTGTAATTGTAAAACGGGCTGTTGAAAAAGGAACCATCACCAAAAAACTGGGACCATGGATCGTTTTCTTTCTTTCGTGAATTGGCCGTTTTATCATTCTCGCGTGCGGAAATGTGTACCACTGCCGGGGTGGCCAGAGCCGCTGCTTCGGTGAAGTCAAAAGGTAGGTTGAAGCCAGTCTCGGCATTGACGTTGACGTTGTTCACTTTCTTTACAAATTGGCTGTACGCTGGCGAATTAACCGCTGGATTTTGTTGCAACAACTTTGATCCACCGAGCGCAATAAGACCTCCGGCTATACCGGCAAGTAGGAACGAAGCTATCTGTTTCATAGACTTTTAGTTTTTGCTGAATTAGAGGCTGTGGTGTTGAATCTCCAACCACATTGATTGTTCGCAAAAATAAACGCCGCCAAAATGGGGTGGTTATAGCCCACTTCTTCTTTAACGCCTTATTAACGCAGGGAAGTCCTTCAAATTTTTATTTAGAAATAGCGCGGTCGCTAATTGGTCTGAACCCGAAACCCGTTTACCGATAAAATTGAATCAAAAAGCAAAGGGATGTTATTTTTAGCAAATCAATTCCTGTAGTTATGAAATTACATCCCGGTCATTGTTTTCTGCAAATAGTTCTGATAATTTTATTAATCGGATGCCAAAATAGCAGTGCTTCCAAAAGTATTCGGGAAATACCTATCATTGAGAACGATGATTTTATCTTGCCGTTTCCGGTGGGGAATGCATATCAGCTTTTGAACTCCTATTGCGGAGAGGTTTACCATTTCAACCGTTTGGCTTACGATTTTATCATGCCCTTGGGCGCGCAGATAGCGGCTTCAAAAAGTGGTACCGTTGAAGAAGTCGTCAATCATTTCAAAGATAAAGACCATACGCCAGGGCATAATAACAGAGTTCTCATACGGCATGCTGATAATACAATTGCTCTTTATGGGCATTTGAAGAAAGGCTCCATTGTAGTGAAAACGGGAGACGTAGTCGAGGCAGGTGATGTCATCGGAAGCTGTGGGGCCAGTGGCCGGACTGGAGGAATACCGCATCTTCATTTCGAGGTTTTTCAAGATGTTCCTTACAACAGCATTTACGCTATTCCGGTAGGTTTTAGTAATCTATCTGGAAGAACTGACTCAGCAAGGATTCTAATAGCTGGCGAAGCCTATGAGGCTCTGCCTTTTTGATTATCAAATGGGGAAAAGACAAATTCGATTCAAACCTCGCTGACTTGGACGCTCACAATTTTCACCTGCCACAAAACCACTAATCCCACCAGAAACAGCACTGTTAGAGAAAGAACGGCGCTCCGCATACCACCGGTGAGTTGCACTATGCCAAAGCCAAAGGTGCCCAGCATGGTGCTCACTTTATCGAGTACGTCATAAAAGCTGAAATAGGAGGTGGTATCAGGTGTCCCCTCTGGAATTAGCTTGGAGTAGGTGCTGCGTGAGAGCGATTGTATGCCGCCCATCACAATCCCAACACCTCCGCCGAGTAGGTAAAATTGAAATTTGGAGGAGATGATATAAGAAGTGGCACAAATGGCTATCCAGATAAGCAGCATAACGATGATGGAAAATTTATTGCCCTGCCAGTCGGAGACTTTGGCGAAAAGCCAGGCTCCGAAAATGGCCACTAATTGAAGGATGAGTATGAGTATGATGAGGTCTGTGGCTTCAAATTTCAACTCTTCAATGGCGAAGGTACTGGCGAGAAAAAGCACAGTTTGCACACCGGCATTATAAAAGAAAAACGAGATGAGAAACCGTTTGGTCATCGTCAGGTTTTGCAGGGATTTCCACACCTTTTTTAGTTCGAGATAGCCTTTGCGCACGAGGTTTTCATCCGACTTAAGCGATGCATCGGCAGGCAGCCGGCGAAAGGGAATTTGGGCAAAGCCCAACCACCAAAGCCCCACCATGACAAAGGCCAGCCTGACGGCAAAACTCTGATCGGCGAAACCCAATTCTTCGTGAAATGTAATCATTCCCAGGTTGACGACGAGAAGAATGACGCTGCCAATGTAGCCGTAGCTAAATCCTTTGGCGCTCACGCGGTCGTATTGGTCTTCGGTGGAAATGAGGGGAAGGTAAGCGTTGTAAAACACGAGGCCGCCGGCAAAGCCGATGGTGGCCAGGATGAAAGAGGTGGTGCCAAGTGGCAGAGTCTTCATGCCGGTAAAAAACCACATGGATATACAAGCCAGCGAACCGATGGTGGTAAAGAACTTAAGAAACCATTTCTTGCGTCCCCCATAATCGGCGATGCCGGAGAGCAGCGGCGAAACTAAGGCGATGAGCAGATAGGATGCCGACACGGCAAATGCGTACAAGGCGCTGTCCGTCATAGAAATACCGAGGATGGAAAAATGGTCGTCGGTGACGGCAAGAAAATAGCCCGGGAAAATGGCCACTGTGATGACGAGCGCATAGGCAGAATTGGCCCAATCGAACAAAGCCCAGCCATTGATAATCTTCGGGTCGTTTTTGAGGGCCTTGGTGTTAGTCTCGCTCATTTTTCAGGTGATTTGCCGCAAGTTAGAAGGATTTCCGATTTTTGGTGCAAATTGGCAGGCAAAGTTCAGCGGCCTTAGCTTATACCAGAGCCATGAACCTCGAACCATGTAATATTGAATTGTTTCCACATGCTCAATATAGCCATACTTTCCCGCGGTGCCGGTTTGTACAGTACCCAAAGCCTCTTCAATGCCGCCAGGCAGCGGGAACATTACGTTCGGGTGATTGACCATCAGAACTGCCATTTGCTCATAGAGCAAGGGGTGCCGCAAGTTATCTACCAAGGCAGTAAGCTGGCGGGGATGGATGCCGTGATTCCACGAATCGGCGCTTCTGTAACGGATTATGGAGCTGCCGTCATAAGGCAGTTTGAACTGATGAATGTATTTACTGCCACCCGCTCCGAGGCGCTCATAATGGCCCGCGATAAGCTGAAATGCCTACAACATCTCTCCGCCAACGGCCTCAATGTACCCCGCACTTTCATCGCTGGGAACCCGGACGCAGTGCCCAGCCTAATCGATAAATTGGGCGGAGCGCCGGTGGTGATAAAACTATTGGAAAGTACGCATGGCGTGGGGGTCATTTTGGCCGATAGTCCCTCCACGGCCATTTCGCTCACCGAAACTTTTTTCAAACTCAATAAGCCCGTCATTTTACAGGAATTCATTCGGGAAGCCAATGGGTCTGATATACGGGCATTCGTCGTGGGCAAAAAAGTTGTGGCATCCATGCTGCGGCAAGCCCCAGAAGGTGAGTTCCGCTCCAACCTGCATCGAGGGGCGGAGGCCATGCCCATCTTCTTAACCCGGGAAGAAGAAAACATCGTTTTGAAAGCTGCGAAACTCATGGGCCTCCAAATAGCCGGCGTGGATATTTTGCGTTCGCTGAAAGGACCATTGGTCATGGAGGTGAATGCCTCCCCAGGTCTCGAGGGCATCCAAAATACCACGAAGGTGGACATCGCCGGCGCCATCATCGAAAACGTGGAAGCTGGTGTGAAAAGGTATGGCGGGCTCCGGAAATGGTAGCCTGCCTTCAATATTCTCTTACTCCTATTTTTTGAGCAATAAAATTTTTGAGGCGCAGGGCATCTTGGTGCAGAAGGCCCTCGATGGAGAGGTCACTGCTGCTGCCACCAGCGGTGAAAATCTTTAGGGTGGCAAGGTCGAAAGCATTTTCGACCAATCCCTGACTGACCTCCACGTGCTGAATCCGGTTGAATGGAATGGTCGTTATGGTGCGCCACCAGACACCATGTTTGTGGAGAATGTCTCGCTCGCGCAGTGCGTATCCGGCGCAGCGATAACGTTGTCCGGCCACGTACATCGCAGCCAGGAATAGCAAGAACCAGAGCGCCAATATGCCCCAATTCAGCCACGCCCAATTAAGTGGATTTACAAAAAAAAATACGAGCCAGCCCACGAATAAAAAGGCGAAAAGTAGCGAGGTAGCGATGTATTCCACTTGACGATATTCCGGGGCAAGGCGTTGAAATTCAACGTCTTCAATGGCGGGCAACTCGTTCAGATGCAACTGAGAATTTTTGAAAAGCATTGGGCAAATTTAAGAAAAGGATCGGTGGCATTGCCGTGCGGTGATGGCCGGTGCCGGTGGCGTCATTGTGGAGGTCCATGAATCCCCGGAACATACTGCCTCCGACGGGCAACAATCGCTGGATTTTCAGGAGGCAGCGAGGTCGTACGATAATATGCGAACTGTGATGTGGCTAACGGAAGGGTACAACCGTAGCTTGCAAGTCACAGACCTGCAATAACTCTTGCCCCGGCATAAAGCGCGCGCATCTCGCTATAATGAGATGGGGTATGTGCTCCTGAGTCAAGTCTAATATTTCACAGCCTCTTTTGATTTCGTCTTGAACCTCGGATTTT
>CAZPHZ010000014.1:0-16651 GCA_964586035.1 uncultured Saprospiraceae bacterium | reverse complement strand
TAACTCCGCGCGGGCGGGGCCTATCTCGCAAATTGCCCGGGCATTGATGATGGTGTCCACAGGCGACCTTTTTGAGTTCGCTCAAAGGTCAACGGACGGCATCTTTGGTCCTGGTGTCGTTACCATTACCAACTTCGTGTTCATAGACGGCGGCATGCCCATTCCGGTGGACGGCTGCCCGCGGAAATTCTGCATCGGCCGGGTGTGGAGCCTTGAAGACGATTGCGGCAACGCCGCAGCCAACCAGTTGCAAATCATCCAGACACGGGATGTGACGCCGCCGGATGTGGCCTTCCCGAACTCTGTGACTATTCTCGCCGATGGCGGTATTTGCACACCGTTGGTGGACCTCGACTTGTCGCAGGAAATCACAGACGGGTGCAGCGCCTTTGCCGACTTGGTCATCACCAACGACGCGCTGATGAATTACGGCATTGGCAATGGCACCTTTAGTGCTTCGGGCTTCTACGCTCCAGGTACGTACACTATTACATTTGTAGTGACGGATGAATGCGGTAACACAACTACTCACATTATTACCCTTGAAGTCATCGATGCCCAGGACCCGTTTGCTGTTTGCCACCCATCCATCACGGTTCAGTTGGACAACAACGGGCAGGCACAGATTACGCCGCCCAATGTGGACAATGGCAGCAGTGACAACTGCGGAATCGTAAACATGACCCTGTCTCAGGACATGTTTTCTGTGAATGACATCGGGCAGGTGCCGGTGACCCTGGTCGTGGAAGATGCGCAAGGCAACACCAATTCCTGTACCTCCATTGTGACGGTGCTGGGTGGTGTGACTTTCGACGCCGGCGATGCTTCTGGTGGCACGGGCGACATGGTACTCGTACCGGTAACTGTGAGTATGTTTACCGACATCACTTCTTTCAGCTTCGATATGACCATAACCGATGCATCCGTAGCCACTGTTGTTGGTGTGCAAGATGTGAATCCCGCCTTGGCCTCCGGTTTTTTGGCCTTGGTGAACAGTGCAACGAGCGTATCTGTTTCCTGGTTTGACAACTCAATACCCATTGGGCAATCTTTTACCGATGGTACCAGCATTTTCAATCTCAAGGTGATGTTGGCCGGGGCTCCCGGTGCATCGACTCCGGTACTTATCGACAACGAATCGGTGAGCCAACTGGTAGGCGGTGGCCCGACATCGGCGTTAGTACCTGCTCTCGGCCTCGGTGGCACCATCAGCGTACTGAATACAGGAGTTACGTACACCATTTCAGGAACGCTGGTGCGCGAACCTATGTGTGGTTCCGACCCAATACATCTCGTGACAATGGATTTGACTGGCAGCGTGAGCAACTCCATTCCGAGTGCACCTGGAGCCTTTACATTTACAGTTCCGGAGAACAGCAACGCCACCATTACGCCATCCAAAAATATCAATTGGGTGAATGGAGTGACGGTAAACGATGCCCTGCTCGTGCACCAGCATGCGGCCGGTTTCACACCGCTGAATTCCCCGTACAAGATCATTGCTGCTGATGCCAATGCTGACAACAGCGTGACGGTGTTCGATGCTTCGCTCATACATCAATTGAGTATTGGCTTCATTCCGAACATCCCCGGTAATACATCCTGGCGCTTTGTGCCTGCGGTTCCCGTACTGCCTGGCAATCCGTTCCCTGTCGGCAACGAGTTTCTCAACTATCCCAACGTGACGGCGAACATTCCCAATGCCGATTTCATTGGAATGAAGATCGGCGACGTGAACTGCACAGCTTCTCCCACTACGGGATTTGCCGGTGGTGTGGACCAACGCGCTGAGAAGTTGAATTTCCGCATCGACGACCAGTCTATAACAACAGGCCAGGAGGTATTAGTGACACTGCGGGCTGAAGATTTCACAAATATGTCGGCTTACCAGATGACACTCACATTTGACCAAAATGCATTGCAATTCGAGGAAGCTATTCCTGGAGAATTAGTGAATCTCACAATGGCAAACTTCAACACCCTGCGGGCAAATGAAGGCTTGCTGGCAACCAACTGGTACAATTTGTCACCGGTTGAACTGCAGGACGGTTACGAAATGTTTACTTTGAAATTCAAAGCATTGAAAGATGCTGATTCGCTGAGTGACCTGCTGGCCGCCACCGAAGATTATATCGTCATTGAAGCTGTTACCGGCGACGGTGACCTGAAGGGCGTGAATCTGACGTTCGAAAGCCTGACGGCAGATGGAGAGCAATTACACAGTGTTTTTGCTTTGTATCAAAACCGCCCGAATCCCTTCGGCCACAAGACGGCCATTGGGTTCAATTTACCAGAAAGCACGAATGCCACATTAACCATACTCGACCCTGCGGGCCGCGTACTGAAAATGATTGAAGGCGATTTCACAGCGGGCTATCATCAGGTAGTCATCGACCGGGACGACCTTCCTGCAAAAGGCATTTTGTTCTATCGGATAGAAACACCTAAACATCAGGCCGTGCGTAAGATGGTCTTGATGGATTAGCGTCACAAGGCTCCATGCTGACTATGTATGGTTTAGGCCAGTTCCAGCTCCTTTGAGCTGGAACTGGCTAAATCATACATAACTATTTGGCTTGGAGTGCTCCCGGAATTTCGGGAGAATACCCACTTTTTGTACCCCGTTAATTCCTCTCCTTCCGACGGGAAGGAGAGGATAAACGGATAAGGTTGTAAAGATTTATTATTTAATAGACCGGACCCCGTAAATCAAAGTGTTGACTGGCAGACATCCCCCTTCTGTCGATGGGCGATGATCACCTGCCAAAAACCGACTATTATCATCCAAGCCACTCAACCCTACGACATGAAAAAATTGTTACCCTTTCTGATTGCCGTCTCCATAATCTGGCTGCCATCTGCAAAATCTCAAGTAACTTTTATTGGAGAAAATACTACCGCATGTGAAGGCAGTACAGTTACTGTGGATGTGACCACAGATAATTTTAACGATATTGTCAGTGCTCAGTTCGGGGTCACTTGGGACCCGGCAATTGTGGAGTTTTCCGCAGTTACCGATAATATGCCGCCCAATGCACTGTACAACATTTCCAACGCCATCAATGGAGAGTTGCGCTTTTCGTGGTTCGACTTTTCAATTCCTCCAGGTATGACCCTTCCGAACGGCGCGCTCATGTTCACCATTACTTTCAATGTATTGGGTAATTATGGCGACGTCTCATCTGTAACTTTTGGCAGCATTCCAGGTTTTCCTCTTGAAGTTGCCAATACCGGGGGCATTATTCCAAATGCCAATATCGTCCTGATTCCTGGTAGCGTTAGCATCGATGACATGGTAAATCCTGTCATCAGCGGATGTCCCTCAAATATTGTGGTAAATGTTCCGCATGGGCAATCCTCGGCCTCCGTTACATGGGTAGCCCCAACGGCTACCGATAACTGCGGAGTTCCAACTTTGACAAGCACTCATAACCCCGGCGATGTGTTTTTGGTTGGCACTACCACCGTTACTTATACCGCTACTGATGGCATCGGAAATACTTCCACTTGCAACTTCGATGTGACCGTAATTGAAGATCCCCTGCCACCCACGGCTCTGGCGTTTATTGCAGGTGATACTGCGGTGAATTGCCCTTCCACACAGGTTGACATACCCATGAGTGTGGCGAATTTCAACCAAATTACAAGTTTTCAATTCGGTTTGACATGGGACCAAACTCTTTTGCAATACGATAGTGTTACTGATAACCTGCCTCCCGTAGCACTATACAATGATCTAAATGCAGGTATGGGAGAATTGCGTGTCTCCTGGTTCGATTTTACCCTTCCCATAGGCATGACCCTGATGCCTCCAGATACTGTCATTTTTATACTGCATTTTACACTTTTAAATCCAAATATTATTTCTACGGATGTGACCTTCACCAGCTTTCCGCTTTTCCCCATTGAAGTAGCCGATACCAGCGGGATTTTGAACAATGCAGATATTTCTTTTCAAAGCGCGACGGTCACCATCGTGGATATCACACCGCCGGTGATATCCGGGTGTCCTACAAATATTATTGTTGACAACGACGCTGGCATTTGCGGAGCTGCAGTCACTTGGACACCACCAACAGCCACAGACAATTGTTCTACTGTTACAATGACTTCAATGTACAACCCCGGAGATACTTTGCCGGTGGGTACAACTACCGTTACTTATACTGCTATGGATGTGGCTGGCAATTCCGCATCATGTAGTTTCGACGTCACCGTCAACGATGTGGAAAATCCAGTCATCAATAACTGTCCCACAAATATCTCGGTAAACAACGACCCCGACAGTTGCAATGCCGTCGTTAACTGGACGGCACCCACAGCTAATGACAATTGCCCTGGAGTTACGTTGACCTCGACACATAATTCTGGCGATACCTTCCCGGTAGGCACCACCACGGTAACATATACTGCCACCGATGCCTCCGGAAATTCTGTGACGTGCAGCTTCGACATTACCGTAAACGATACCGAAATCCCTGTCGCACTTTGCCAGGACATTACGGTAGCCTTGGACAGTACAGGGAATGTATCCGTAACAACGGCTCAAATAGATAATGGCTCCACTGACAATTGTGGCATCGACAGTTTGAGTTTATCTCCCAATGCATTTACATGTGCAGAAGTTGGCTCAAATACGGTCACACTCACCGTGACGGATGTAAACGGCAACTCGTCCACGTGCACTGCCATCGTCACTGTCGAAGACAATGTTTCTCCCGTGGCAGTTTGTCAGGACATTACCATTCAGTTGGATGCTTCTGGCAATGCCAGCATTACGGGTGCACAGATTGATAATGGCTCCACCGATGCCTGTGGCATCGCTACGCTTGATGTCAACCCAAGTGTGTTCGACTGCTCCAATGTTGGACCCAACACAGTCACGCTCACCGTGACGGATGTAAACGGCAATTCGAGCACTTGCACAGCTACTGTGACCGTGGAAGATGTGACACCTCCGGTGGCTTTGTGCCAGGACATCACTGTTCAGTTGGACAGCACGGGAAGCGTTACTATCACGGGTGCTCAGATAGACAATGGCTCGTCCGATGCCTGTGGCATCGACACACTCGAATCTAACCCGCATACATTAGACTGTTCGAATACCGGCGCGAATACGGTCACACTCACCGTGACGGATGTGAATGGCAATAGCAGTACCTGCACCGCCACCGTGACTGTGGAGGACAACATTGCACCGTCTATTAATTGCCCTGCAGATATTGTAGTCAGTAATGATCAGGACAGCTGTAACGCTGCCGTATCATGGACAGACCCCGTCGTTTCCGATAATTGTCCCGGGACCACGTTTACATCTACAATAACCTCGGGTAGCATATTTGATGTGGGGCCTGCAACCACTGTGACTTACACCGCTACCGATGCTTCCGGCAATACGGCAACCTGCGATTTCACTATCACCGTGAATGACGACCAGGCCCCTGTCATTACCTGCCCCTCCGACATTACCTTGAACAACGATACCGACAGTTGCGGAGCGGTGGTGGCTTGGTCGCTTCCCATATTTTCCGACAACTGTGGTGTGACATCGGTGGATAGTACCCATGCCTCGGGCGATGTGTTTCCGGTGGGCGTCACTACCGTCACTTACACCGCCCATGACGCGGCCGGAAACTCGACATCGTGCAGTTTCGATGTAACGGTGGACGACACACAGGCACCGGTGATTACCTGCCCTGCCGATATGACGGTTTCGAATGATACTGATAGCTGCAACGCTGTGGTTACCTGGGCCGACCCAGTTGTCACAGACAATTGTCCCAACCCGGCCGTAACATGCTCGCCGTCTTCCGGCAGCATTTTCGATGTGGGCACAACAACAGTGACCTGCACAGTTGAAGACGCTTCAGGCAATACGGCTGATTGTACATTCTCGGTGACCGTAACGGATGATCAAATACCCACTCTTGCCTGTCCATCAGACCTGACAGTATTGGTACCGACTGGGACAATTGATACAGTGATAACCAATATTGCTCTCGTCAGTTCGGGAGATAATTGCGGGGTTGACACGACTTATTTCCACCTTTCAGGGGTTACCTCTGGTGATGGGGCAAATGATGCCAGTGGTACTACTTTTAACGTGGGTTCTACCACCGTCACCTATTATGTGAAGGATGCCGCCGGCAATATTGATAGTTGCTCTTTCGATGTGACGGTGGAAGAAATAGCGGGATTGATTCTTACCTGCCCATCCAATGTTTCGGTAAGCAATGACATGAGTTTGTGCTCAGCTGTGGTCAACGGCCTCACGCTTTCCGCCGAACCAGCAGATAGTGTAAACCAGGTGTTTTATCAAATGACGGGTGCAACGCCGGGCAGCGGGCCCACTGATGTGAGTGGTACGGCTTTCAACGTGGGAATTACCTCCATCACTTACAATGCCCAAAGCAATGCGGGTGACCTTTTCTCGTGCACATTTACTGTGGAAGTGAATGATACAGAACCACCGGCATTTTTGGATTGCCCCGTGGTGAATACCACAGTGGGCAATTCGCCTAATATGTGCGGCATCAAATTCGCGGGGGATGTGTTACCGTTAGCTACGGATAACTGCCCAAATATGACAGTAGTTTATTCGCCAATGGCTGGCACGATAATACCACTCGGGACGACAACCGTCAGTGGTATGGCCACCGATGCCGCAGGCAATACAGCCAATTGCTCTTTCGACCTCATTGTCGTAGACGATGAGGCACCGTTAATCACCAATTGCCCTGCAGATATTACGATGGACAACGACCAGGATAATTGCAGCGCCATTGTACCGTGGACAGAACCCACTGCGACGGACAATTGCCAACTCCTGGCGTTTACGCCAAGTCAGGGTCCCAATACGAGTTTCGACGTGGGCGTAACCCCTGTGGAATATGTTGCGGTGGATAATGTGGGGAATGTATCGAAGTGCAATTTCAATGTGACGGTGGTCGATACCCAGGATCCAAACCTTTTGCCTTGCCCGGTTTCAGACACGGTGAGTACCGTTTTGGGCGAATGCCATGCCATTGCAGCCTGGACTACACCGGTAGCCACTGACAACTGCGGGGTAGTGAGTCTGTCTTCAAATCTGCAAACTGGCGATACACTTGGGGTAGGTACCTATGCAGTGGACTATCTGGCTACCGACCCTGCCGGAAATACGACACCCTGTTCATTTACGTTGACTGTGGTGGATGATGAATTCCCTGTAATAGTAGGCATGCCAGCTGATATGACCATCGAGGCTACGACCGGCCTCTGCGGAAGCAATATAACTTGGTCCGCCCCCGGTGCAACCGATAATTGCGGCATCGATTCGTTCACGAGCACTGCTTCGTCGGGCGATTTTTTTGCCGCAGGCACCACCACTGAAGTCGAATACGTAGCTGTTGATGTGAACGGCAACGTGACAGTGGAATCATTCATCATAACGGTGGAAGACAATGTGCCGCCGGCAATAGATTGTCCGGCAGATGCAATAGTTTCTGTAGATGGCACCATCCTGTTCGATCCCTCCGGGGTCGTCACCGGTCTGACGACAGTGGATTGCGACAATGTCATGACCAGTTTCGCAGGCATCACGGCTACGGATGACTGCGGCATAGCCTCTATTGTGCAAACGCAAGGTCCAGCGTCCGGCAGTAATTTCGGATTGGGAAGCACCATAATCACCTACTTAGTTGCCGACAACAATAGTAACCAGACCACATGCAGTTTTGCCATCACGGTAGGGGCATTGGAAGCAGCGTTGGCAGATGCTTTCCCCTTGACGCCCTGCGAGGGAGAGGATGTTTTCTTTTCGGTAAATGAGTATTCCGGGGCCACTTACACATGGAAAGACCCCAATGGAGCCGTGATAGGCAATGCGTCTTCATTTATACTCTCGGGGCTGACGGCTGCGCAGGCCGGTATTTACACCGTGGATATTTCTCTACCGTTCAATTGCTCATTGCAGAGCAGTGTGGAAGTCAGCGTCGCTCCCGTGCCGCAGGTGGAGGCTTCATCCAATGATCTTCTTTGTCTCGGAGGTTTGGCCGATCTGCAACTCACGGCTAATGACCTCGCCGGAGCCGGCGTCACGAGCTGGATTTGGGAATATCCCGGCGGCACTTTTGCATCCGGCCAAAATCAAACTATTCCAAATGCTACTGTTGACGATTCAGGAACCTATACAGTTACCGGTGTTACAGCCAATGGCTGTTCATCGACTGCCACCATTGATGTGCTCATCAGCGATGCCCTTGCGATGCCATCGCTGCATGGAACAAACGCAGCAGCCTGCACTGATGATGCCATCACGCTGAACGGGCAGCCCTACTTAGGCAATAGCGTAACTTACCATTGGTCAGCTACCCCTTCAGCCGGGTCCGGACTAGTGCCCATCAATAATCCCATCGTGGAAGTGAATCCAACAGAGGCTGGAGATTACGTGTATAATTTCTATGTCGAAGTTGATGGTTGTACCTCCGATATGGCCACGTGGGCTTTAAACGTTCAGGCTCCTCCCAACCTCGTTCTTTCAGTGGATGGGCAAACTGAATGCGTGGATGGTACATCGTCTGTAACGCTGACGGAATCCGGTGGTGAAGCCAGCACCTGGACTTGGACCAATGCCAATGGCGATGTACTTTCCAATACCTCCACCGCCACCATTGACAATGTGACGGCCGCCAATTCGGATGTGTACGAGGTGACGGCCTCCACGACGAACGGCTGCACGAGTGTAGCGACATTGCCGGTGACCATCACAAACCAGCCACCCGATAACATTTTGACAGCAAGCGATACGGAATTGTGCACCGGTAATTCTGTTACCCTGGCGGCAACTCCCACCTATGGAGCCAATGCCACCTTCATTTGGACAGGGCCCGGACTACCGCCTTCTGCCCCCAATATGCAGACACTGAGTGTGGTGCCCGGTGTTACCGGAAATGTCACTTATAGTTTCTCTGCCGTGGTGGACGGCTGCCCAACGAACACTTCCGAAGTGACCGTTTTAGTGGAAGACGCACCGTCGGTGAATATTAGTACGCCAGACGCTACGGAATGTTTGGATGGAAGTACTTCCGTTACGCTTGTTCCAAATTCCCCAGGTGCCGTATCCTGGGTGTGGATCAACGACGTTGGTGGGGTTATTTTTGAAGGGGAAAATTTGCAATTTGACCCTGCTACATCGGCCAACTCTGGTACCTATACCGTAACTGTGCAAAGCTCAATAGGGTGCGAGGGCTCCGGATCTTATACACTCGATATAACCGATGCGCTTCCTGAAATAATCGCTGTACTCGACGGACCAACCTGTGAAGGGGGCTTGCTCTATCTGGATACCGATGTAATTCCCGGGGCTACCTATCAATGGACAGGCCCTCAGGGACTCTTTGCCGATATTCGGAATCCTGTAATTCCAAACATAAGTTCTGTACTCGATGGAGACTACACCGTGACAGCCACAAAGGATGGTTGCACTTCCACTTCGGCGCCATTGCCAGTCAAAATAATTACAGATCCGGTAGTAAAGGCTGATAATTTTGATGTGCTTTTTGAAACGCCGCGTACTTTCAATGTGGTGAGCAACGACGTGCTGGAGGCTGATTATGACATCAATGTCATCCAACAGCCTGCACATGGAACGGTGGTGTACCTTGGCAATGGAGAATTCACGTACACACCCAGCGCAAAGTTTCGGGAAACCGACAGGTTTATTTATGAAATCTGTTACAAGGATTGCCCTAATGCTTGCGATTTTGCCATTGTGACGCTCACGGTCGGGTATCCGAAAGACCAGTGCGTCATAACCACGGTCATCACTCCAAATGAAGATGGCATCAACGATGAGTTTATCATCTCCTGCCTGGAAGGTGGGGGCAATAGTACGTACCCGAACAACTCGCTCCTGATTTTTAACCAGTGGGGGGACAAGGTTTTTGAAGCGGCACCATATCAAAATGACTGGCGTGGTACCTACGAAGGCAAAGACCTTCCCGACGGCACGTATTTCTACATCTTCAAGAGGGATGCGAGCGCCACGGCTGATAAGGGATTTGTTATGATTTATAAATAGTTTGAAGAGTGGGATTTGAAAATTTGAAAAGAACACCTGTTTCCGATTTTCAATTCTCCAATTTCAATTACCCTTTTTTCCAGAATCCGAATAAATATCAATCATGAATAGACTTTTAACATCTGCAATATTACTCGCACTGGCTTTTTCCACGAAGGCGCAACAGGAGGCGCAATACACCCATTTTATGTACAACCAGCAAATGTACAATCCCGCGTTTGTTGGCAGCAGAAACACTGCTTCATTCACGGGGATTCATCGCAGCCAATGGCTGGGATTTGAGGGGGCCCCCAGTTCGCAACTCATCAGCTTTCAAACGCCTATCATGCGGAAACGAGCTGGTCTAGGAGGCTCAATTTCCAGGTACTCCATTGGTGTGAGTTATGCCTGGTTCGGCTCGGCAGCTTATTCCTACAACATCAAATTGACTCCCGACCTAGATATGCATCTGGGACTTCAGGCTACCTTAGAATACTTTGGCCTTGACTTTAACGATCCGAAAGTTGTGACATACACACAAGGTGACCCATCCCTCGATAATGGGAGTTTTGCCGATAAATATGTTGCAAATGTGGGGGTAGGTATGTACCTGACTTACAAAGATTTGTTTTATTTTGGTGCCTCTTCTCCACAGATTTATCCCAACGAAATCGGTTTTAACAACTTTACGCTAAAGACGGCAAAGGCAGCGCCCCACCGTTATTTCAATTTAGGAGCGGTTGTTCCTTTGTCGGATCAGATAGAATTGATGCCCAACATGATGGTAAAATGGGTGGACCATGCGCCCTTGGACCTGGATATCAATTTCAGTGTGCGCTACCTGAAAAAAATAACCGGAGGGCTTACTTACCGGGCGGGTGGCAACAAGGCCGGTGAGAGCATTGATGCCCTGATATTTTTCCAGTTCGACCAGAAAATCGGTGCCGGCTTAGCCTACGACCTGACGTTGTCAGATGTACGGGACTACCAATCCGGAACAATAGAAGTTTTGTTTCGTTACGATTTAAGGGATGAGAGGGGAAACCTCGAGAATCCCCGGTTTTTTAAGAAAAAGTGATTTGTTGCCCATATGGGTACGGACCCAAATATCGATTCAAGAGTCACAAGTCGAAACTAATAACTTGTCATTCGCCGCAAGGTGGACACGAATCAAGAAGACGATGAAAAAAGGTTTACTACTTATAACCCTATGCACTGCCGGCTGGCTTTCGCAAAGCAACGGGCAGATTCCACTCGCTCCTGAAAAGGTAGTAGTGGCAAACGAACGGCAGATTAATTCCGAAGAACTGGAATTTAGCCCTGTCTTTTTCAAAGATGGCATCGTGTTTATTTCTACTCGACACGAGAGTGTGCTGATGAATGTGAAAGACAAAAACATCGGCAGTAAAAACATCATGTCCATTTACCGTTCTCAACGCGATACCCTGGGCTTTTTGCAGGAGCCTGTGCCGCTTGCCAATGAGCTGATATTCCGGTTGCACGAAGGTCCGGTAGCTTTTGACAGGACTGGGCAGACCATATATTTCACTCGCAACGAGGGTGTAAAGGAAGCCCCGGACGGCTACAAAAAATTACAGATTTACACCGCTTCTTTCAACGGAGAAGTATGGGAAGATGTGCAAAAACTGCCTTTCAACAACACGGATTTCAACTATAGTCATCCCACTATTTCTCCGGACCTCGACGTGATGTACATCGCTTCTGACATTCCTGGCGGCTATGGTGGCATGGACATTTATTCCGTTGAGAAAAAAGACGGGAAATGGAGTGAAATGACCAATTTAGGCGCAGAGGTAAACTCTTCTGGTAACGAGGTATTCCCATTCATAGCGGCAGATGGCACCTTGTATTTTTCGTCTGCCGGTCAGGGTGGCTACGGCAATTTGGATATATTTTACTGCCGTAGGAGGAGTGGTGTTTGGCAAAAACCTGTCAATCTGGACCTTCCCTTCAATACACCAGCCGATGACTTTGGCTTCATCGTTGACCGCGACAATAAGAATGGATATTTTTCCTCCGACCGGAAAGGCGGATTTGGCGGCGATGATATTTACAGTTTTTACATCGAAGGAGGAGGCCGGCCCATTGCTGGTGGCGGCCGTGGACTCGAAGACATGGTGGTGAAAGACGAAAATGGCAACCCCATGGAGGGGGCCTCTGTCAGTGCCATCAATCTCGACGAGGTGTCACTGGCCGCAGGTAATGAGCACGTGGTGAAATTGATACCTACGGGCGATAGCAACGAAAATTTCGTCCTCGATGTCAATACTTACGACTTGGGAGATTTTGGCAAAACAAACGCTGCCGGCCAAACGGATATTCCGCTGGCCCCCGGCAGTTATGTCGTGAAAATTACTCAGAAAGGCTACGTGCCCAATTATGTGGTGGTAACCCCGGATACGGATTTGAGTGCCCTTGACGTGAGGCTCAGGCGTGCCGTTGACTGCGTACCTTTAAAAGGAACCGTGTTGATGGGCAGCCACAGAATTCCTGTTGCGGGAGCTGCTGTACAAATAGTAGATGTGGAAACCCGGGAGGCTGTCACGGTTTATTCTGATGAAAATGGAGACTTCGAGTATTGCGTAAATTGCAACCGCAATTTCACCGTGTATGCCACAAAGAACGATGTGTCTTCCCCGCCGGGCATCATTTCTACGCACGGGGTAGCTTGCGGTCTTGGTTCGAGCATTGACCTACCACTTTTTATTTATGGATCACCGCTTTTTGCGGGGATGACAATAGTGTTGCCCAATATTTATTTCAATTTCGACGATGCTACCCTTCGCCCCGACGCCTATAAAGATTTGGACGAAGTAGTCAATATGCTGAATGATTTCCCGAATATGAAATTGGAGCTTGCCTCCCATACCGATGCACGCGGCGGCAGGCGGTACAACCAAAAATTATCGGAGCGCCGCTCTGCCAGTGTGTGGACCTATCTCAGTGGTCAGGGCATCGAAGGTTCCCGTCTCACACCAATGGGGTATGGTGAAAGCCAAATACGCAACCATTGCAAAGATGGCGTTGCCTGCTCAGAAGAGGAACACCAGTACAACAGACGGACAGAGATAAAAATCCTCGAATTAGGGGAACCCGGCCAATTCACATCAGGTGGTGAAGCAAGAGCAGTAGCTGATACCGGTTTTGATCCTGCGGCAGGCGAACCCGACACCGAGAAAGGTGGGCAAGAGTCCAACACTCCCCAATTGGCAGACGAACTAAACGACGCCGATGAATCGGCCATTAGCGGTGCCTTCGCGGTCGTTGCCGGTACCTTTTCCAATCATGACTTTGCCGTGAGAAGGGCAGGATTACTAATGGAAATGGGCTACCAGCAGGTGCATATTGTGCGCCAAAACAGCAATAGTTTATATGCCGTTTGGGTACAAACTTTCGACGAAAAACCGGAGGCTTCAAGCCTTGTGAGCGAACTGGCTACACAACAATTGAAATCGTACGTGAAGAGGCGGTGAGGATTGGGGACGGGGCGAGACGGTGTAAAGAACCGAAAAACCCTCACACCAATCCTTGCTGTACGGCGAATTTTACGAGTTCAGTGCTGGAATTGAAATCGAGTTTGCGGAGCATATTTTTTCGATGAGTCTCCACGGTGTGTTTGCTAATAAAGAGCGTTTTGCCAATACGCTGGCTGCTCAGACCGTGGCTAATCAATACGAGTACTTCCTGCTCTCTGCGCGACAGCCCCAGCCTCTTTCGAAAATCGTCGTGAATTTCGGATCGGTGTTCCGGAGCTGAGCAATTGTCAGACTTGGCATGGGCCGGAGGAGAGATGTAGGCTTCTTCATTGCCAACGGAAACGATGCCTTCTAATAATTCACCAGCTGAAGCCGATTTGGGCACAAACCCCAGCACTCCGGCATGCAACAGTGATTTCACTAACTCCGGCGAGTAATATTCCGAATACACCAGAATCTTTACCCACGGAGCTTGTTCTCTTACCCAGGCAATATTTTCGTAAAAATCGGTGCCGGGCATGTTGAGGTCGAGGAGCAATACATTCGGCCGGGCTTTGGGGAGCGAAACAAACATCTCCTCTCCGGAAGCGGCAGAACCTACCAAATCTAAATGGGGATACGGCGCCAAAATAGCGCCAATGCCATGAATGACCACAGGGTGGTCGTCGGCAATGAATACCTTGATGTGTAAAGTGTTGTTCATGGGACAATAGTATTTGTTAAATGTTTTGGACAGCATGGCTGTAGTGTTCCGCGATCAACATTATTCTGAAAAACCGATAAGTGTGTGAGAACAGCATGAGCAGATGTGAAATGCTCTTGCAAAAAAGGAGGGTTTTAGGTGCTATCTCCTTTAAATGAGGTAAGATGTTATTGAATCGGTTTTCGGAAAATGTGCCGCAAGTTAAAGATTAACCTACAAATTCGCAAATACGGGAACTCTTGCCAGAATGTTTCATCCTATAACAGGAATTTGTTATAAGCCTGTATTTTAAATGGAGAAGGGCCCAATTACCACTTATGATAATGCAAATACTGCCGGAGTAAATTTTTTGAATCATGCCTGTACTTACCAAAACCACCGAACAATTGCAATTAGAAATAGCGAGCCTACGGCAGCAAAACAGCATCCTGAAAGCTCAACTCACCTTCCATGAAAAAGTGCTAAGGGAGGTGCATACTGTCCTCGGAGCGGCGGGGAAATGGAGCGCCCAAACCTCCGGGGGAGACTCTGTGAACAAGTTGATTGTCGAAAATGCGGAGTTGAAGAATCAACTGAAAGTGTTTCGCCTCACGCAGAGGGAGCGCGAAGTCTTATCCCTAATCGTCCGGGGCCTTACATCCAAAGAAATTGCTGCCCGTCTGAAAATAAGCAAACTCACCGTAGATACCCACCGTAAGCACATCCAACAAAAACTGGAAGTCTCCAATACGGTGGAACTGATAAAGCTGGCGATACTTTTCGATTTGCCTTAATTCCGGCCGCTGTTGCTATTTTTGAGCCAAACCCTTAGGGAAATATGAGCACATTAAACAAACTGGCGTCGTATTGCGAGCAGTTTTCCACCCCTCCCGATGATGCGCTGCGTGAATTGGAGCGGGAGACCCACCTTAAGACCCTCACCCCCCAAATGCTGTGCGGCCCATTACAAGGGCAATTTTTGACACTGCTCTGCCAGTTGGTGCAGCCCCGGCGGATATTGGAAATCGGTACATTTACCGGCTATGCTTCCATTTGCCTTGCAAAGGGATTGAAACCTGGCGGCAGACTGCACACCATTGAGGCAAATCCCGAATACAGCCTCATTAGCCGCAGGTATTTTAAGAAAATGGGACTCCAGGAAAGCATTGTGCTCCACGAGGGCGATGCAAAAAATATTATACCGTCGCTTTCAGGGTGTTTCGACATGGTCTATATAGATGCAGGTAAAGAGGATAATGCACTCTATTATGACCTGGTTTTCGACAGAGTAGAGCTCAACGGATTTATCATTACGGACAATGTCCTCTGGCACGGTAAGGTATTGACGAAAATCCCCGATCGCGAAACTCTCGCCATCGAAGATTTTTGCCGGAAAGTACATGGCGACGACAGGGTGGAAAACATCATGCTCCCCATTCGGGACGGAATTTTGCTGGCAAGAAAATTATGAATTAATCATAATGTTTTATGGCCGTGGAGTCCCAAACGAATTTGAAGAATTATCAGCTTTTGAGCGAGTCCGGGCTCCCTACTTTTTGAATCTGGCAACGCCGTTCCGGCAATTTGACACAGTTTGGGTATCTCGCAGATTAGCCGGATTTTGAGGCTGGGGGAAAGCGTATTTTGGCGGAGCCTAAATACAATGCCAACTCAGTGGTTGGCAGTTGTGCGTCATGAAACTTCACCAGAAATTCCTTCTTGAAACGGAGCGGGAAACGTTATCTTTGATAATCGACCCTCTGATTAGCGGAATTGTATTCGCAGACCAGGCCGAAAGTCCGTCCAAGAATTAAGAGCGATTCGTTCTCTTTGACATCGTCACCAAAACCAAGAATCATGCTTCGGGACCTGCGTTATCTGCTCGCCTATCTTCCCCCGGCCACTGCCTATTTAGCAGTGACGCAACTGGGGCTTTGGTCTTTCTCTACCGTCATTTTTACCTTCGGTCTGGTGCCATTATATGAACAATTTTCAGAGGGCACGACGAAAAATTTGACCGGCGGCGAGGAAGAGAAAAAGGCGGCCTCCTCACTTTTCGATTTGATGCTTTACCTGAACCTCCCTCTGCTTTTATACCTGTTGTGGCTGTATTTATCTGCGGTCACGAGTGGGAGGCTGGTCTGGTGGGAGGTCTTTGGCATTACCCTTAGCATGGGAATCATCATGGGCAGCATCGGCATCAATGTGGCCCATGAACTGGGCCACCGAAAGAAGAAGTACGAGCAATTCATGGCCAAAGTATTGCTTACCACGACACTTTACAATCACTTCAACATCGAACATAACCGCGGCCACCATTTGTGGGTATCTACACCCCGCGACCCGGCGTCCGCCAAAAGCGGGGAAGGACTCTACCGCTTTTGGCTGAGGTCAATAACCGGAGGCTACACCGGCGCCTGGCAATTGGAAAAT
>CAZPHZ010000013.1:0-16990 GCA_964586035.1 uncultured Saprospiraceae bacterium | reverse complement strand
CCTTGCGGCGTTGGGCATTCGCATCATCGCCCCCATACCTGGTCGCGGCACTATTGGAATAGAGGTTCCGAATAAGAATAAGCAAATAGTGGCACTGAAGGAGTTGCTGATGTCCGATAAATTCAAAAGAGCAAAGATGGACCTTCCGATAGCACTCGGAAAAACCATTGCCAATGAAGTATTTGTGGTGGATTTGGCCAAGATGCCTCACTTGCTCATCGCTGGTGCAACCGGGCAGGGGAAATCGGTGGGAATTAATGCTGTGTTACTTTCTATTTTATACAAAAAACACCCCTCTCAGGTCAAGCTGGTTCTCATTGATCCCAAAAAGGTCGAACTGTTTCCATTTGCAAAATTATTGCATCATTTTCTCGCCTTCCTGCCCGACCAGGAGGAACCCATTACCACTGAAACCAACAAAGTAATTCACACGCTGAATTCTCTTTGCATTGAAATGGAGACCCGTTACAACCTAATGAAAAAGGCGCATGCCCGAAACATTTCTGAGTACAATGAGAAATTTATAGCCCGAAAACTGAATCCCAACAACGGGCATGTATTTATGCCCTTCATCATTCTGGTGATCGACGAGTTTGCCGATTTGATTATGACTGCAGGCAAAGAAATAGAATTACCCATTGGCCGTCTGGCGCAATTGGCAAGGGCGGTAGGCATCCACCTCGTCATTGCCACGCAGCGGCCGTCGGTGAATATTATTACCGGCGTTATTAAAGCCAATTTCCCGGCAAGAGTAGCCTATAAAGTGACTGCAAAAGTGGACTCCCGCACAATCCTCGATGCCAGCGGCGCTGAGCAATTGGTTGGACGGGGCGATATGCTGTTGTCGGTGGGCGGAGATATGGTTCGCCTGCAATGTGCTTTCGTCGATACCCCGGAAGTCGAGAATGTTATAAATTTCATTTCCGAACAAAAAGGATACCCCGAACCATTCTTTTTACCAGAGTTTCACGATGATGAGGATGGAATGAGTGAACCAGGTGCTGTTGACTTAAACGACCTGGATGATATGATGGCAGATGCGGCACAATTGGTCGTGCAAAGTCAACATGGCTCTACCTCCATGATTCAACGGCGGTTGAAATTGGGGTACAATCGGGCTGGCAGAATTATGGACCAACTCGAAGCTATTGGCATCGTAGGTCCCTCAGAAGGAAGCAAGCCCAGGGAAGTATTAGTTTTTGATGTAATGGAATTGGAACGGTATTTGGAAGACATCAAGCATAGGAAATAGGAGGCAAAATCCTTGGCTAAGTGTAAGATTCGTCAAGGAAAAATTCAAGCCCGGAGGACTTTAAGTCCATCGGGCTTTTTCTTTTTATAAAAACAAATTCTCATATTTTACTTCACTCAAAAACAGTCCGATAGGTGGCACGCTCCAGCTATTTGAAAGGGGTGTTTGGGCGTCCATTGCCTGCCGGACTTCTGCCAGAGAGACTTTTCCCCAACCCACATTTATGCACATGCCCGCGATAAGGCGAACCATGCCTCTCAAGAAACGATTAGCGCTAATATGATATACCATGCGCTCCTCTTTTTTATTCAGAACCCACTGCGAGCGGCTAACCTCACAAATCATGGTTTTTGTGTCGGAGTGGGTCTTGCAAAAGGGGGCAAATTCGCGGTATTCCAGCAATAGACTGGCGGCCTCATTCAATTTTCCCAAATCGAGCCTGTAAAAAAAAGGATAATGCCAGGCCGTATTTATTTCAAAAGGATTTTTGTTTAATACAATATGGTACTCGTAGCTCCGGCAAGTGGCATCAAACCTGGCATTGACGTTTGGCTCCACTTCGATAAAGCGGCGGATGACAATGTCGGGAGGCAGAAATCTGTTCACCCTTTTGGCGAAGCCGGAGGGGAGATTACCCTCAAAATCGAAATGCATAAAGTATTGGCTGGCATGAACACCGGCATCAGTGCGGCCACAGCCGGTTACCTCCACGGGTGTATTTAGAATAGTAGAAAAGGCATTTTCAATGGTTGACTGAATAGAGGATGCGTTGGGTTGCTTTTGCCAGCCACTGTAATTCGTGCCTAAGTAGGCCAATTCAGAAAAGTACCTCATGGACGAAAGGTAAGGTATTTACAGAAAATAAAAATGCACCTGCATAAAAGAGGGCAGGTGCATTTTTCGGTTATAATGCCTGTGTTATTTATCCAATCACGGCGTTGTCTTTGGCCGAATGCGAGGCATAAAGCATGGCTGCGCCAGCGAGAGCCAGGTCTTTGAGCAAGTTTCCCATAGCTGTTGCTGATGCCATTTCATCAGCTGCGTTGCTGAGACCTTTTGCATGCACGAACAGGACTGTCAGTAGTAGAAAAAGTGCAAGCAAAGCGGTGGCCAATTTGTCCATTTTCCCGATGATAATACTTACGGCAGCTGCGATGAGAGCGATACCAGTGATGTAAACCACGATTGCTCCTCCGAACGGAGCCATGCCGGCCATGGCGTCGGCGTTCATAAGGTGCATAACGCCAAAAATGGCGAACGGAATGGCGAAGATGTACTTGCCAAGGTTGAGAACTGCATTCATAATCTTGAAAATTTAGTGAATGATGTTGTTTTGATAGTTGGTGTAGTTACGGTAGTATGGGTGAAGTTACTTTAAAATTGCTATAATTCTTAATAAGGCAGAATTATTTTAAGTATAGGGGTTAATTGCTACGGTAATATTTTTCAATGAAGCTTTTTCAAAGAATAAGAAAGGGTAAATAAAAAGGCCTGTGAAATAATTATTTCACAGGCCTTTCGAGTCAGTAAATCTAAAGAAATTAAGCGGCTTTGAGCAAATTCAATTTTGAACGCTCCAGCCGTTCGCAGGCATAATTTTCAGTTATCGAGAACTTCCTGATGTCTTTTTTGGAAGGTAATTCAAACATGGCATCGGTCATAATGGCCTCGCAAATGGAGCGCAGCCCTCTTGCGCCAAGCTTAAAGTCGAGTGCTTTTTGGGCAATATAGTCGATGGCTTCATTGGTGAAGGTGATTTGTATGCCTTCCAAAGCAAAAAGTTTGGTGTACTGCTTGAGCAGGGCATTCTTCGGCTCGGTGAGTATACGCCGCAGGGTGTCGAAATCGAGAGGCTCCAAATAAGTAACTACTGGTAGGCGCCCTACCAATTCCGGTATAATTCCAAATCGCTTCAGGTCTTGCTGATTGACGTAGGAAATAAGGTTTTCTCTTTCAATTGCATCTTTTTCCTCAGACTTGAAACCAATCACATGAGTATTCATGCGCCGGGCAATGCTCCTTTCAATGCCATCAAAAGCACCACCACAGATGAACAGAATATTGTGGGTGTTTACCTTGACGAGTTTTTGTTCGGGGTGTTTGCGGCCACCTTGCGGCGGCACACTCACGTCGGTGCCTTCGAGCATTTTGAGGAGGCCTTGCTGCACTCCTTCGCCCGAGACATCGCGTGTGATAGATGGGTTGTCGCTTTTGCGCGCTATTTTATCAATTTCATCGACGTAGACAATGCCGTTCTCTGCCGCAGCCACATTGTAATCGCAGACCTGAAGAAGGCGTGATAAAATACTCTCCACGTCCTCGCCGACATAACCCGCTTCGGTGAATACGGTGGCATCGACGATGGCAAAAGGCACTTTCAGAAATTTG
This sequence comes from uncultured Saprospiraceae bacterium, assembly GCA_964586035.1. Lineage (GTDB taxonomy): Bacteria > Bacteroidota > Bacteroidia > Chitinophagales > Saprospiraceae > UBA6168. Next base: position 13,350 of record CAZPHZ010000013.1, on the reverse strand, counting down.
GCGATTGTTTTAGCAAGCAGCGTCTTGCCAGTGCCTGTTTCACCCACGAAAAGCACATTGGATTTTTCGATTTCAACATCATCGTCCTGACTGGGCTGCCGCAGCCTTTTGTAATGGTTGTACACGGCTACAGAGAGTGTCTTTTTTGCAGTGTCTTGCCCGATGACGTATTCATCGAGGTGCGATTTTATATCTTTAGGCGTTACGCTATCAGGTAGTTTAAAATCTTCCAACGGCGCAGGTTCATTTTGTGCGGGACGTTTGTTGCCATACAATTCTTCTTCGATTATATCGACAGCTTGCTCTACGCAAACTTCACAGATATGCCCTTCTATTCCGGCGATTAAAATGAGTGCCTCTGACTTGTCTTTGCCGCAAAATGAACACTGATAGCTTTGTTTACTTCTCCTCATTAGTACTTAATTTTAACTCGTTGCTGGTGTATAAACCCATCAAAGTAAAATGGGTTCGCGGTGAAAGGTAAAGTCCGGGAACCCATTTTTCATTGCAAGCTGTAATTATTTTTTAGAATTTTTTGGTAATGGGCGCTCCAGCACCTCGTCCACCAATCCGTATTTTTGAGATTCTTTTGCTGTCATCCAATTGTCCCGGTCGCAGTCTTTTGCAATTACATCGTATTCCTGCCCGGTGTGTAGCGACAAGATTTCGTACAGTTCTTTTTGCATCGCCTTGATGAGGTTGTAAGATATTTCCATATCTGAAACCTGTCCCTGCATACCACCCATAGGTTGGTGAATCATTACGCGGCTGTGTTTGAGGCAGGTTCTTTTTCCCTTGGTCCCCGCGCATAATAATACGGAGCCCATGGAGGCAGCCATACCTGTGCAAATTGTTCCAATATCCGGGGTAACGTATTGCATGGTGTCATAAATTCCCATGCCCGCTGTGACGGAACCACCGGGGCTGTTCACATACATTTGTATATCGCGCTTGTTGTCGGTAGAATCCAGGAAGAGCAGCTGTGCCTGTATGACGTTGCCCACATAAGAATCAATGGGGACACCGAGAAAAATTATGCGGTCCATCATCAGGCGGCTGAAGACATCCATAACGGCTACCTGCATTTGGCGCTCCTCAATGACCGCTGGTGTAAAAGCACTAATGTCGGGTATCGTAGATTGGTTTTTTTTTGCGAAGGTATCGAGATGCATGCGGCTCATGCCCAAGTGCTTGGTCGCATACTTTAGAAATTCGTCTTTTTGAAACATAAGGTTTGATTTGATTTCACCCGTTTAGATTGCCGGGGAAAGTGTGAATCTTAAAACGGATATAATAACGTCTTTCCCAAAGAAGGGTTGAGATTTGTGGCTTTGGAAATAGGATTTATTTTTCAGCTCGTTCGACGGGTTCGGCTTCCGCCTCAACAGCGCTTACTTCGCTGGCTTTTTCCTCTTCTTCCAATTCTTTCATTTTTTTGGTGAGCTCCTCTTCGGCAACCGGGATTTCATTAAGGGTAACAGCATCTTTAAGCTTGTAAAAAAGCTTATTACTCAATACATCACCAGCGAGGCTATTCAATTGTTCGGGATCTTCCATTATTTTATTCACCACGTTTTCCAGCATCTCCATTTGTTGGTAGCCCCCAAAGTAACCGGCCACACGATGAACTGCCAAATCCCGTATTTCCTGCTGTTTCAATTCGAGTTTGAATTGTTTGTACAGTTTGTTTTTAATAATGCTCCAACGCATATCATCGCCAAACTTGTCAAAGTTTTCGAGAATGCTGGCGGCGTCTTTTTCGTGGCTGCTTTTAACCCATCGTTTCAAAAATTCTTCGGGCAAAGGCATGTTTTCCCTGTTCATATCTACCAGACGAATGCGTAGCTCCCGGTACAATAATGTCTCGGCGCTGGCCTCGTTTTGCCGGCCAATATTTTTTTGGATGGCCTCCCTGGCTTGTTCTTCGCTGGTAATAACTCCATTACCAAAAACGCTGTCAAAAAATTCCTGATTTATTTCAGCAGGTACTGTTCGCTTTACAGCTTCAATCACGGCCTCATACATTTCACCTGTTTGGGTGTCATTTTTTAAATCTTCCTCTGAAAAATTAAGCAGGTATTTTTTGACACTGGTTTCATCGCTGTCAATTTCAAGCTTAAAAACATTGAAGCGAACGGTGTCTCCCTGCTTTTTGCTTAGTAACTCTTTTTTAAAATCCTCATCAGCAATTCTCGACACCAGCACTTCGAATGTCGATTTCCGGCCGCCTTCTTTTGGGTCATTTCCATCCAATTCTACAGCGTTGAAAGTGATGGCGTCGTTTTCCAGGATGTCCTCGGTAGCGTCGGTTCTTCCACCTAATCGTTGGCGCATAATATCGAGTTGCTCGTCCACTTTTTCATCGGGAACAGCGACGGTAAAAAAGTCGAACACATTTTCCTTATCAACGCCTGATACTTCAAATGACGGGGCTACACCAACGTCGAAGCGGAAGATGTAATCTTGCAGCTCATTTATGTTGAAATCAATGGGTTGCTGGTCCTCAGCAGGCATGGGTTGTCCAAGATACTGTTGCTCTTCGCCAGACATCGCTTCGGACAGTTCGTGTTGCAGCATGTGGCTGACGACGTCACCAAGTACTGACTTGCCATACATTTTCTTTAAAAAACTAAGAGGTGTTTTCCCTTTGCGAAAACCCTTCATGGCGTGCGTGTTTGCAATTTTCTTGAGCTCCTGTTTTAATTTGGGCTTGTAGTCTTCAGTTCCAATGGTAATGGTGAGGACGGCATTCGAGCTGTCAATATCCTCTCTAACAACTTTAGGCATGGTTAATTTAGCTTTTGTAAGAAAAAGGTGCAAAGGTAGGAACGTATTGGGGTATAGCGTTAGAAACGATGCGGGTTTCAGGCAAATGACTTTAATCAAAAAATGATTAGACCCAAAAACCTGAAACCCCGAAACGCCTTAGTGCGGGTGGAGGGACTCGAACCCCCAAGCCTCGCGGCACTAGATCCTAAGTCTAGCGCGTCTACCAATTTCGCCACACCCGCAAATTATTGATTATCAAAGATAAACGGCTAATAATTAAGTTTAGCGCGGCAAAGATAAACAGGTTTTTGAGAAACCATGTGCGTAGATATTCTAAAAATATTCCCACCATTGAGGAGCCGCAGGGGCTTTAAATGATAATTTGCATAGTTTTGTATATGGTATAACTTAAGAGGCAGGAAGGGAATCAAGCCCTCGTCTTCTGGGGTTATTATTTTACATTCAAATATCGTCTTATTAGCAGGGGCTACCATGAAAAATGATGAAGAGCAGCAAGTTATTAATAGGGCATATCGCCGGCTGTTGCGGACGTTGCAGGGGAAGATGGACAACCGCGACAAAGAGTTGGTACGCAATGCATTCGAGCTGGCAGCTGAGGCGCATAAAAAGCAACGGCGCAAGTCGGGCGAACCATATATTCTGCATCCCATCGAAGTGGCTCGCATCAGTATTGAAGAAATTGGACTCGGCCCAACGGCAGCAGTTTGTGCCTTGCTGCATGACGTAGTAGAAGATACCGAGATTACATTAGAAGAAATCAGGAAGCTATTTGGGGATAAAATAGCTCAAATTGTCGATGGTCTCACCAAGCTGGACGCCTCTGCCAGCAAACCTATTTCAACCAAGACCCCCTCTGAAAGCCCTCAGGCAGAAAACTTTAGGAAAGTACTCGGCACTTTGGTAATCGATGTGCGTGTGGTCTTGATAAAAATGGCAGACCGGCTGCACAATATGCGCACTCTCGGTGCGATGCCCAGGCATAAACAGCTCAAGATAGCTGCGGAAACAAGCTACATATATGCTCCCTTGGCGCACCGGCTCGGGCTGTACAATATTCGTTCGGAGTTTGAAGATTTGTGTTTAAAAATTACCGAGCCGGAAGCATACGAGGAAATCAACCACCAGTTGAATGTTACGCAGGGGGAGCGGGCCCGGTATATCAATGAGTTTCTTATGCCCGTTCAAAAGCAACTCGATGAGATCGGAGTTCCTTATCGCTGCTTTGGCCGGGCCAAATCGGTATCTTCAATTTACAACAAAATAAAAACGAAGAGCACCCCTTTCGAAGAAATCTATGACCTCTTTGCTGTTCGGATAGTGGTGGACGTGGAGAAGAAGCGTGAAAAGCGGATTTGTTGGATGGTTTACTCTATTGTCACTGACACCTACCAGCCGATACCCGAGCGTCTCAAAGACTGGGTGACAGTGCCCAAATCCAATGCTTACGAATCTTTGCACACCACTGTCATCGGGCCGGCCGGGCGCTATGTCGAGGTACAGATAAGGAGCGAGCGAATGGATGAAATTGCGGAACGGGGTTTTGCCGCGCACTGGAAATATAAAGGGGTCTCCAACCAGCCCGACGTATATGAAAAGTGGCTCGACCAAGTGCGGGAACTAATGGAAAACCCCAATGCGGATGCACTTGAATTTATCAGCGATTTTAAAAACAATCTCTATTCCGAAGAGATTTACGTAGTCACGCCCGCAGGAGATATGATAAACCTGCCGAAAGGAGCCACAGCACTTGATTTTGCGTTCAGCATACACACAGATGTTGGATACCATTGCCGGGCTGTCAAGGTGAACAACCGTATTGTTCCCATGGGGTACAAATTAAACATGGGCGATCAGGTAGAGGTTGTGACCGATAAAAACCAGAAACCTAATGAGGGTTGGCTTAAAATAGTGGTGACCGGGAAAGCCCGCTCCAAAATACGTGCTTCGATGAAAGAGGCCCGCCGGCGAAAAGGTGTATTTGGAAAAGAAGCCCTCGAACGGAAATTCAACAATTTGAAGGTCAATTTTAACCAGGGAGTGGACACATTGGTAAAATTCTTCAATTTCAACACGCGTGTTGATCTTTATTATGCCATTGCAACTGATGAAATCAACCTCCTTCATGCCCTCAAAAAGTTCGAGGTAAAGGATCAAAGGTTGGTGGAAATCCAACCCGATCTGCCGAAGATAATTCCCTCTATTGAAAAGAAACCCGGCCCCACGCCTACGCAGATTACTTCCAAAACGAAAATACTTGTCAACGGAGAACCTGCCGAACAATATCCTTACAGGCTGGCCAATTGCTGCAACCCCGTTCAGGGAGATAGCATTTTTGCATTCCTCACTTCTTCAGAAGGCCTCAAAATTCACCGCTCCAATTGTCCAAATGCAACCAATATTTTGGCCCGATATGGATATCGCGTAATGAAAGCGGAATGGGTGATCAGCAGCGATAGCACTTTTGTCGCTGACCTAAAAATTACTGGCGTGGATGATGGAGTTGGGGTCATCGAAAGGCTGATGCACAAAATTTCTTCAGAGCTCGGCCTCAATATTCGCTCCTTCCAGATTGAAGGTGGCAATGAGGGATATTACGAGGGCAAAATAAGCCTTATTGTGGCCAATAAAGACCAGCTTAACGTCGTGATGAAATCCATCAAGAAACTTGAAAGTATCGGATCTGTGGAGAGGATCGAGTAGATACGTGATTCTCTAAACCCAAATTCACGATGACTACTACTTTCCTCATATGGCTCATTTTCTCGTCTTCGTTGGCGGGTTTCTACGCGTACATTATCGGTAGGTTTATGAATGGTTGGAAGAGCATGCCTGTTTGGGAAGTTCCTTCCGGGTTCCGGCCTTCGACAAAGGTGAGTGTATTGATACCGGCCAGAGATGAAGCTGACAATATCATTGCATGCCTTTCCTCCATAGCCCGCCAGTCTTACCCTAAAGAGCTATTTCAGGTCATCATTTTGGACGACCATTCCTCCGACGAAACGGCAGCGCTGGTCAGCGACTTTGCAAAAAGCCATCCCTCCTTTGAAATGATAAATATGGCTGACCACGTTCTTCCTGGGGAGACGCAATCTTTTAAAAAAAAAGCAATTGAAACCGGTATTTTGTTATCCTCCGGAGACCTGATAGTTACCACCGATGCAGATTGTGAAGTACAGCCTGAGTGGTTGTTGTTACTCGTTTCCTATTTTGAAAAAAAAGAGCTTCAGTTCATCGCTGCACCTGTAAATTTTTACCACGAAAAGACGACATTCGAGCAGTTCCAGTCTCTCGACTTTTTGGGAATGATGTGCACGACAGCAGCAGGCATTCGCCTTCAAATGCTAAATATGTGCAACGGCGCCAACCTCGCCTACCCAAAATCTGCATTTTCTGAGGTGAACGGGTTTGAAGGGATAGACCATCTGGCCACAGGCGACGATATTTTGCTGATGCAAAAAATTGCGGCCAGGCACCCTGATAAAATCGGTTTTTTAAAAAATAAAAACGCCACAGTTTTCACTACCGCTAAGCCCACCATTTCCTCGTTTATTTCGCAGCGCGTGCGCTGGGCCTCCAAGTCCACATCGTATAAAGAATGGAGGGTGACTTTCATTCTGGGGGTGGTATTTTTTTATTGCTGGAGCATAGGAATCTGTTTGGCGATGGTTCCGTGGTGGGGCTCCAAAGCACTTTTGATGTTTTTCGGACTCTTTGCCGTTAAAGCGGTGGCCGATTATTTCTTTTTAGCGATGATGGCTCGTTTCTTTGATAAGTTTGAACTAATGAGGAGTTACCTTCCGTCACAGTTTTTGCACATAATATATATAATGGTGACAGGCGTTTTAGGCAACGTCGTGAAACGCTATGAATGGAAGGGGCGGAAGGTTAGGTAACGTTCGGGATTGCATCTGGAAACACTATCGGATTTTCCCATCGTACTGAAAGGATTTATATTTGGCAGCATTAACTGAGCGTTTATCAAGATGTGATGCAAGAGTCCAACAACCAATCGATTGATTTGGAGAACCTGTACCGGGAAGTTGTAAGGTACGGCCGGGAAGGGGATGTGTACACCGCTGTAAAGTTGTGTAAACGCCTTTCTCGTCTCGCTCCTGACTGGTCGGCCCCATTTGCTTATTTGGGCAGGCTTTACAAAAACAGGCAAGAGTGGAAGCCAGCCTACCATTACAGCATTAAAGCACTGGAAAACAACCCATTCGACGACAACACCTGGGAAAATCTGGCCCTGGCGGCCACAGTGCTCAAAGAATGGGAAACTGCCCGCCATGCCTGGAACCATTTGGGTTTTGCATTCAGAAAATCCGATGAGGCGCTTCGGCTCGATTTGGGAATATTACCGGCCTGTCTGAATCCCGGCACTCATCCTGAAATTGTGGAGGTACGGCGAATCGATCCGGCAAGGGCTATTATTCGGAGCATCCCGCAGCCCTCTTCGGGTTTCCGCTATCAAGACCTTGTTTTGCTCGACGTAAAACCCGGAAGACACCACTATGTCGAAGGCAGAAAAGTGGCGGTGTATGACCAATTGGAGTTATTGAAGAAATCTCCATGGCGCACCTTTGCTGTTTTGCTGAACACCTCTTCCCCTAAAGATGTAAATACGCTGTCGGAGCTATGCAGCGAAGCCGGTCTGGGTTTCGATAATTGGTCGAATGCTTCCCGGTTTTTCACTCCCATCCTTCACCCTAAAGTCTCGGAGTATTTTGACCATACCATTTTCGGCCAGCTCAATAGAAATGAGTTTTTGGTGGCCCTGGCCTCCCGGTCAGCCTCTGACATCGAAAAGGTTATGCAAAACTGGGAAGTAATTTCACTGCGTTCATTTTCCGGGCTGGAGTGCTTATTTTAGAGGTTTATTCTCTATCGCATGGCCCAAAAAAAGTACCATTCTAAGGAGGAAGCACTTTTAAAAATGCAGCATTACTGTGCCTACCAGGAACGCTGCCATAAGGAAGTGCGTGGCAAGCTGCTCGACTTGGGCGTTTACGGTCAGAACCTGGAGAACATCATTGTGGATCTCATCGGCGGCAATTTTCTCAATGAAGAACGCTTCGCATGTAGCTTCGCCAGAGGCAAATTCCGCATTAAGAAATGGGGCCGCACCCGCATCCTGCGAGAACTAAAAATGCGGGACATTTCCAGCTATTGCATTCGCAAAGCCATGAAAGAAATAGAGGAGGATGAGTACCAGAAAACGCTCCAAGAGCTTTTGCGGAAAAGGGCAAATCTCATCAGAGACAACAACGTCTTTGTTCTCAAAAGAAAGATAGTTCAACATGCCATCCGGAGGGGATTTGAGCCGGAGTTGGTGTGGAATGAGGTGAATAAGATGGATTTATAGTTGGGGACGGGTTTCTTTTCTTTTTCAGATGTGCTCAAGAAAAAGGCAGGTACCCGGTTTGTCAGCGCAGTTTTTCAAAAACTTTCCCGCAAATTTGCGCGCCCAAACACCATCATTGCTCAATAATTCAAAAAAGACTATGGCCGATAACAAAATTATTTTTTCTATGTCGGGAGTGTCGAAGACCTTCCCACCACAAAAACAAGTGTTAAAAAACATTTGGCTTTCATTTTTTTATGGCGCCAAAATCGGCGTACTCGGGCTTAACGGCAGCGGCAAGTCCACGTTGCTGAAAATTATTGCGGGCCTCGATGAAAATTACGAGGGAAAGATAGAATTTGAAAAACAATACAAAATCGGATACCTGCCGCAAGAACCCGAATTGGACGATGAAAAAACTGTCCGTCAGGTAGTGGAAGAGGGCATCGGTGAACTGATGGATTACATGAACGAGTACAACGAGGTGAACGCCAAATTCGCCGAACCCATGAGCGACGACGAGATGAACAAGCTCATCGAACGGCAGGGAGAACTGATGGATATCCTCGACCGTAGCAATGCCTGGGAGCTCGACCACAAACTGGAGCGGGCAATGGATGCCCTGCGTTGCCCCCCCGACGACGCATTGATAAAAGTGCTTTCGGGTGGCGAACGCAGAAGGGTGGCGATGGCCCGCCTGCTGCTCTCCAATCCCGACATTCTTTTACTCGACGAGCCTACCAACCACCTCGACGCCGAAAGCATCGACTGGCTGGAACAGTACCTTCAAAATTTTCCCGGTACCGTCATCGCCGTCACTCACGACCGCTATTTTCTCGACAATGTGGCCGGCTGGATTCTGGAACTCGACCGCGGGGAGGGCATTCCGTGGGAGGGCAATTACAGCAGTTGGTTAGAGCAAAAAGCCAAACGCCTCGAACAGGAGCAAAAAGCCGATGACAGACGACGTAAAACTCTGGAGCGCGAATTGGAATGGATTCGCATGAGCCCCAAAGCCCGGCAGGCAAAGGGTAAGGCCCGTTTGAATGCTTACGACAAACTGGCTGCCGAGGAAATGAAATCGAAAGAGGCGAAGCTGGAAATATCCATCCCGCCGGGGCCGCGCCTCGGCGATGTGGTCATCGAGGCCGAAAACCTGAACAAGGCCTTCGATGGCCGGGTATTGTTGGAGGGCTTTTCCTTTTCCGTACCGAAAAACAGCATCGTCGGCATCATCGGCCCGAACGGGGTTGGGAAAACCACCCTCTTCCGCATGTTCATGGGCAGCGAGAAGCCCGACGGCGGCAGCATCACCCTCGGCGACACCGTCAAAGTATCCTACGTGGACCAATCGCACGACGCCATCGACCCTGAAAAAACGGTGTATGAAATCGTTTCCGGCGGCCTCGATATCATCAAAGTGGGTAGTTACGAAATGAATGCCCGTGCATACCTGGCGCGTTTTAACTTCACCGGCGCCGATCAGCAAAAAAAGGCAGGGGTGTTATCCGGTGGCGAGCGCAACCGCCTCCACCTCGCCATGACACTCAAAGACGGCGGCAACGTGCTGCTGCTCGATGAGCCGACCAACGACATCGACGTGAACACCCTTCGTGCACTCGAAGATGCCCTCGATACCTTCGCCGGTTGTGTGCTCGTCATCAGTCACGACCGCTGGTTTATCGACCGGCTTGCCACCCACATCCTCTCATTCGAGGACGACGGCGAAGTAGTGTTTTTTGAAGGAAATTACCATGATTACGAAGCCTCGAAAAAGGCGAAGCTGGGAGATGTGACGCCGCACCGGCACCACTTCAAGAATCTGCTGAAAGCATAATCAGGCAGGTTTGAAAATACGAGAAAGCCCGTCAACCTTTGCAAAGGCTGGCGGGCTTTTTTTTTAGCACTTGCACCCCAATGTCACTTACCATCTTGCTTTGCAAAGACTTTTTTCAGCAAAGCGGATGTGCGGGCAGAAATATTGGTGCGAATATTCAGCTCTTCTTTTTCCACCATGCTGAACAAACCATTCAGCGCCTCGGTGGTCACGTAATCGTCCAGGTCCGGGTTGGCCTTTTCCACGAAGGGTATTTTGTTGTACACCTCCACGGCGTCTTTCCAGTATTTGCGGGCATTGAACTTGTCGAGTGATTCTACGATGACGGGGTTAAATTCCTGATAAAGTGCCGCGTGTGTCGTGCGGTTGAGGTAGGTGGTGGCTGCGTTTTTATCGCCCATCAGAATATCCTTGGCATCGGCGAATGTCATTTGCCGGATGGCGCTCACGAAAATGGGTTTTGCTTTTTTGGCGGCGTCTTCCGCACCCCGGTTTATTTTTTCCAATATGGTTTCTTCCACATTGGTGAACCCGGGCACATTGCGCAACTTATCGGCCACTTTTCGGGCTTCGGGTGGCAGCATGATTTTGTACGCACTTTTATAATATCCGTCTCTTTTGGAGAGCAGGTCAGAGCCTTTACCGATGCTGATTTCGAGGGCCTCCTTCAACCCACCTGAAATTTCGGCAGAGGTAAGTTCTCCGGTACCGAGGGTTTCGAGGGCTTTTTGGAAAGCGGCCGGGTCGCATGACAGCATTTGGAGGCATAAAAAGGCGAAGAATATTTTTTTCAACATCATTGCAATTTTAATGAAGAATGAGGACGGTATTGAAACGTAAAAAATGAGGGAGGGTCACCTGTCGAAATGTTAACTTTTCAAAAAGAAGTTGCTAACTTTTATCGGATAATGCAGCTTCATTGCCGGCAAAATAAGTGAGGCAATCTTTGCAAAGGCAGTTGCCACCGTAATGTGTTTTCAGTTGCTCCAAGGTTTTCTTGTAAACCTTTGTGTCCATGCACCAGCATGTTTTGTCGTTGTAACAAAGGAGCGGACGGCCGCAACGAGCACACTTTTTTGAATAATTCCCATCCACTTTTACCCAGGCACTTTCCACCCTTCCGCCGAGTGGTGGGTTCAGTTTTTTCACCTTTACGGTCAGTTGTTTAACGTTTTTGAATTGGTGTTTCAGTCCCAGTGAAATGTTTTCCGCCACGGTTTCCAGAAGCTTGGTGTTCTTCCGCATAGCAGCTTCACAAATCAGAAATACCGTTTCGTAATTAATGGTTTTGTACAAATCACCGGTCACGGCGGCTTGCTCAACAGCCGTGGTAAGGTGCACATCCACCACATAATCGCTGCCGAGGATTTGCTCCTCTTCATAAAAACCATGATAAGCGTAAAAACGCATCCCTTCGAGAGCTATTACTGCCATTGCAAGCCGGGTTAGTGATTTCTGTTGAAATGGAGGGCACGTCAAAAGTAGAAAAAGTTTGTTGCAAAAAGGCTCTTTTCACAATTTTGGACTTTGGAAGTTCAGTGGTTTGTATGCCTTTGATTCTGTAATTTTGCGCCTCAAAACGAACACCCTAACCGCAAAATAAAATGCCATGATTCAAGAAAATTCTAACGGGGCGAAACCCGACGCGAAAAAAGCCCGGGAAGACCGTTACCAATACCACGATTATTACGGGGTTGATGAGTTGTTAAGCGAAGAGCACCTTCTCGCCCGGGAAGCTGTCCGTGACTGGGTCAAAGCAGAGGTGACCCCTATTATTGAAGATTATGCCGGCCGGGCCACTTGTCCAACACACCTGTTTAAAGGCTTGGCGGAAATTGGTGCCTTCGGGCCGAGCTTGCCCGAAAAGTATGGTTGCGGCGGCATGGATGAAATAGCCTATGGCGTGATTATGCAGGAACTTGAACGTGGCGACTCAGGTGTGCGTTCCATGGCCTCCGTTCAAGGATCCTTGGTTATGTATCCCATTTACAGATTTGGCTCTGAAGAACAAAAGAATCATTATCTGCCCAAACTCGCTTCTGGAGAGCTGATAGGCTGTTTCGGCCTGACAGAACCCGACCACGGCTCCAACCCGGGAGGTATGCTAACCAACATAAAAGACGATGGTGACGCCTACATTCTCAATGGATCCAAGATGTGGATCACCAATTCCCCTTTAGCGGATATTGCTGTTGTGTGGGCAAAAGATGAATCCGGGAAAATTCGGGGACTCATTGTCGAAAAAGGGATGAATGGTTTCTCGGCGCCCGAAATTCACGGTAAATGGTCGCTAAGGGCTTCCATCACCGGCGAGCTGATTTTTGAAGATGTACGGGTGCCCAAGAAAAATCTGTTGCCAGAGGCCGCTGGGCTGAAAGGGCCACTTGCCTGTTTGTCAAAAGCAAGGTATGGTATTGCGTGGGGTGTCATTGGCGCGGCCCTCGATTGTTACGACACGGCGCTTCGGTATTCTCAGGAACGGATACAATTTGGCAAACCCATAGGCGCATTTCAGCTCACCCAAAAGAAATTAGCCGAGATGATTACTGAAATCACCAAAGCGCAGTTGCTTGCATGGCGGATGGGAACATTGGCGAATACAGGGAAAGTAACTCCCGCACAAATCAGCATGGCAAAGCGCAACAATGTTAATATGGCATTGGCCATCGCCCGCGAAGCACGGCAGATTTTGGGAGGTATGGGTATCACGAATGAGTACCCTATTATGCGTCACATGATGAATTTGGAGACGGTGCTCACTTACGAAGGCACTCACGACATCCATTTGCTTATTACGGGTTACGACATCACTGGCTTCAATGCGTTTTCATAAAATAACAGGCCGATGACCCGGCGGGTATTTCCCTCAAAGCCAGGGCGGCCTGCCGTTGTAGGGCGCTGTGCAGCTATTCTTATGAATTATTGTTTTTAGTAATGGTAAAATGGAGTTCCTTGAATCTCTAATATTTCATTCAGATTGGCTACAACGAGTGTTCGTAAACTAATTCGCCCACCACATGCGTTAGTACCAGTTGAAAGAATTTTGAATAAAAAAGCGAGCCATGAGACGTTCGACCACCCTCATTTTATTTGCGCTTATTTTTTGGCAGCCCCTTTTGGGTCAGTACGAACCTATTGTGTTGACGAACCCATCATTTGAGGGCGTGCCTGCTGATGGTACTCTTTTCGGGGTATTGCCAGCCGGGTGGTACGATTGTGGTTTTTCGGGAGAAACGGTACCCGATGTTCATCCCCAAATTGGCGGGGGGGCGTTTCGGGTAAAAAAACCACCCTACCAAGGCAACACCTACTTAGGGATGGGGGTCCGGGAAAACGAAACCTGGGAAATGGTCACCCAACGATTGATAACTCCGCTGGAAGG
>CAZPHZ010000012.1:0-17025 GCA_964586035.1 uncultured Saprospiraceae bacterium | reverse complement strand
TTTTTTGAAAAAACCTGAAAAGCCCAGGTATCAGCTTTCTCCATCAGGCCAGCTTATCTCTTTCTTAGGGCCGTTCAAAAGGAGGCTCAACATCTTTGTTCAAGCCGTTGGTAGCGAAGAAACCCGCCGCATAACATCAATTGACGATCGCGACATCGCATGGTATTTCTGGAAAAGTGACAATCGCCTCATATTTGCCAGAGACGACGGTGGCGATGAAAATTTTCACCTTTATGCTGTGGACAGCACTGGTGACAGCCTGACCGAACTCACGCCATTTGACGGCGTTAGGATAGACCTCGTCGACGACCTGGAAGATGAGGAGGATGAAATCATCGTTCAGATGAATAAAAATGACCCGCAGTTGTTCGAGCCTTACCGATTGAACATAATTACCGGGGAATTGCGCCAGTTGGCCAGCAACAATGATATCTTGGAGCCTATTGACAATTGGCTCACAGACCATGAAGGCAGAATCAGGGGTGCAACAAAAATAAAAGGGGGGACCAATACCACAATTTTGTACCGGAAAACGGGGGAGGGGCCATTCACAGAAGTGCTCACCACCGATTTCAGGGAAAATATTTCGCCGCTGTTTTTCGACTTTGACAATGGAGATGTAGTCTACGCCAGTTCCAACATTGGCCGGGACAAAAGCGAAATCGTGCGATTCAATCTCGCAACTGGTCGGGAAGATCCGGAACCACTCTTTGCGCACCCCGACGTTGACGTATCTGACCTCGGCTATTCACACCATCGGAAAGTACTCACCGCTGTCACTTATTTGACCGGCAAGCGTCACCTTCATTTTTTAGATGAAGAAACACGGAACATTTACAAATATCTGGAGCAGGAATTGGGCGATTACGAAATTGTAATTACCGGCAAGAGCAACGTTGAAGACAAGTTTATGATACGCACCTACAGCGACCGCTCGCTTGGTGCCTATTATTATTACGACAAGCAAGCCGGTACGCTGCTAAAAATAGCAGAAGTGAGTCCCTGGCTACATGAGGACGACATGGCCCCCATGCAATCTGTGAGTTACCAGTCGCGGGATGGTCTCACTATTCATGGCTACCTCACATTGCCTGTTGGCGTGCCTCCCAAAAAATTACCCGTTATCGTCAATCCGCACGGAGGGCCATGGGTACGCGATGCCTGGGGCTACAATCCCGAGGTGCAACTATTGGCAAGCCGCGGATATGCCGTGTTGCAGATGAATTACCGTGGCAGCACCGGTTATGGCCGCAAGTTTTGGGAAATGAGTTTTAAACAATGGGGACGTACCATGCAGGACGACATCACCGACGGAGTGAATTGGTTGGTGCGGGAGGGTATTGCCGATGAGCGGAAAGTGGCCATTTACGGCGGCAGCTATGGCGGATATGCCACGCTGGCTGGTGTCGCCTTTACGCCAGATGTTTACGCATGTGCAATAGATTATGTAGGCGTTTCCAACCTATTTACTTTTATGAACACTATGCCGCCCTACTGGAAACCATATCTTGAAATGATGCATACTATGGTCGGCAATCCAGAATCGGATAAGGATTCAATGTTGGAAGCTTCACCAGTGTTCCACATCGACCAGATAAAATCACCTCTTTTTGTGGCGCAGGGTGCTAATGACCCCAGGGTAAATATTGACGAGAGTGACCAGATTGTCGAGGCTTTGCAAAAACGGGGTGTGGACGTACCGTATATGGTTAAATACGACGAAGGGCATGGCTTTCACAATGAGGAAAACCAGTTAGGTTTTTATAAGGCGATGTTGGGATTTTTAGCCAAATATTTGAAAAACTGAGCAGGTCAACACTCGGGGAAACTAAAAAGCAGATTTGGAAGTGACTCTAAAGCAACAGGAACGATGAGCAGCTTGCTCTCATCGTTCCTGTTATTTTTTCCGAAAACCAAATAGAAAATATTCGGTCACCTTACGAACGCCGATGGTTATTTATCCTCTGCTTCCTTCTCTTTTTTCTTTTTTTCCCTGACCACAGCAGCGCCTTGCTTGAGTTTACGGGACACCGCAGAATAAGGCCCTTTCACCACCTCTTCCCCTTCTTTGATGCCGGATATGATTTGAATATAATCGTCGTCCTGAATGCCTGTTTTTACTTCGGCCATATTTACAGTGTCACCTTCCATGTAGACAAAGACCACCTCTTTCAGGTCCTCGGAATACGAGCTTTGGCTGACGGTTTTTACCTCGCCGTCTTCTTTCTTTTTCTCCCGGTCGCGGGTACCTACCGCTTGAATGGGCACGCTGACAACGTTTTCAGAAGTCTTGGTGTAAATATCCACGGAGGAAGACATGCCGGGACGGAAAGGATAGGGCTTGCCGGGTTTCACTAAGTCTGCGTAGGATGCAGGGTCGATGTCGATTTTTACGACAAAATTGGTGACCTGATCCGTGGTGAGGTTGACGACACCGCCGGAACCTGAACCCAGGTTGTTGGCGCTGTGTGCTATTTCGACAATTTTCCCTTTGAATTTGCGGTCCAGATAGGCGTCGATTTCTATGTCTACGTTTTGGCCCAAAGCTATTCTCGGCAAATCGTTTTCTGTGACTTCCACCTGCACCTCCATCTTACTCAGGTCGGCGATACGGAGAATTTCTGTGCCAGCCATCATGGAAGTCCCAACAACGCGCTCGCCCTTTTCTACATTCAGTTTTGAAACGATACCCGACATACTGGCGTAAATGGTTGTACGTTTCAGGCTGGTGTTTATTTCTTTGAGTGTAGCCTGGGCACTTTTCACCTGAAATTCAGAAGCCTTGATGCTCTCATTTGCAGAGCGCATATTCGCCTCGGCGGCCCGCAGGTTGGCCTCCAAGGATCGTACATTCGAAAGTGAGGCCTCGAAATCCTGCTCAGATACCGCGCCGTCCTTAAACAGCTTTTCATTCCTTTTGTGAATCTCCTGAGCATTCGTCAGTTGAGCTTCTATTTGCTCCCGCTGAGCCATGGCGGATTCCAATTGCGAGCGGGCATTGGCCACGCCGGATTTTGCACTATTCACGCCGGCAGCGGCTCGTTCCACCTGGGAGTTGTATGCTTCGGGGTCCACGCGTGCCAGCACTTGCCCAACGGTCACGCTATCGCCCTCCTTAACGTACAATTCCACGATTTCGCCCGATACATCTGAACTGATATTGACTTCAGTCTTGGGAAATACTTTACCGCTGGCACCAACAGTTTCCCTGATGGTGCGCAATTCAGCTTTTTCGGTCTCGACCGATACGCCCGTTTCCCTGCTCTTGCCTTTGATAATGGCGACGGCGACGAGCAGTATCAGCAATCCGCCTAATACGTAAATGAGGGTATTCTTTCCTTTTTTTGCCATGATGGTTAATTGATTGGTGGTTTACGCTTTGTGTAAAATCCCTTCAATGGAAATGGGGCCATTTTTGAGAGCGGTTCAATCTAGTTTCAGCTCCCTTCCAAGATAGAAATCAATAATTTTCAACCGGAATAGATAATCGTACTTCGACACTATCAGGTCCGTCTCGGCAATATCTACATTAATTCTGGCTGTGGTCAATTGAATTGTATTGATGGCCCCGAGGTCAAATTTCTTTTCGGCGTTTTCATAAGCGGCCTTATTAGCAGCGACCGATTTTTCGGAGGCCTCCAGCGTGCGCCGTGCTGCCCGAACGTTGGCAATGGCCTGCTGCACCTCCGATTTCAATTGCTGTTTGGTCAGGTCACTCTGAACTTTTGCATTCAGGATTCCGATGCGTGCTCTGTCCACGTTAATGCTGTTGCGGCCATTATTGTACAAGGGTACGCTCAGGCTGAATCCCACATTTTGTCCAAAGTTATTGTTGATCTGGTCAAAGTATGGCGTGTCTTCTAAGGTTGGAATATCTACGGGAAATCCAACTGTAACGGGGGTTTGGTCAATGAGAATGGTCTGCTCCTGGACTCCCGGAGTGGTAGATGTAACCGTCTTGGAGGCACTCGACCAGCGGGTGTCTAAACCTCCGAATACCGAAAGCGTGGGAAACAAGGCCGAACGAGCAAGGTCCACGGCAATGTCAGCGCTTTCCAACCGGTATTCGTCGGCTTTTATCTGCGGCTGTGTGCCGAGGGCTGAATTATACACTTCCCAAAAACTGAGTGCATCGGGATTGGCATCGGTGGGAATTACAAATGCAGGCCGCTCAATTTTGATATCCGTTGTGGGGTCGAGTTGCATCAATTCTTTGAGATTCAAATATCCGATATCAATAGCGTTTTGGGCTTGAATAATGGTTTGCTCGTCTCTCGCTATCTGGGCCAATACATCGAGCCGGTCGTTGGCGGGAATTGTCCCTGCCTGTATGAGCTTGTCGGTTTGCTCTAATTGCCTGGTAGATAGGTCCCTTCTTTTCTGTGCGCTTTCCAATTGTTCATCCGACATCAAAATCTGAAGATAGGCATTGGCGATATTAAGCGCGGCCGCATTGAATGAATAAGCGGCATCCGCCTCAGCTGCTTTCACATCGGCCTCTCCCTGCTTTATTGTGTTGTTGATGCGGCCACTATTATAGACCAAAGCACCTGCGCTGACACCGTAACTGTTGTAGCTGAATTTTTGGGTTTGAAAGCTATTGGTCACCGGGTCAATGGTGCGACCGAACGAGATTCCTCCCGACGCAGAACCATTTAGATTGGGCAGGCGAGCAAGGCGGTTTCCTTTATCTGTCAATTTTGCCATTTCTACTCCATACATAGCCTGTTTCAAAGAGAGGCTATTTTCCCTGGCGTATTCGATGCACTTTTGCAGCGACCAAATTTCCTGGGCCTGTGCCATGCTTAAAATGCAGAGAAATATTGGGAGAAAGAAAATTCGGAGAGTCGTATTACCTATTTGCATAAGTCCTTTTTGTTTAGGGGAACAATATTAGAACAGCATTCACCCCCCGGGTGAAATATTTCTATAAATGGCTGCTTCTTTCGGATAAATGAAAGGCAATGGCGAGGAAGAACACAGGTGTGCGATTTTTACAAAAAATTCTATGCGGGAAAATCACTGGCTTTTCATCCAGGCGATGATATCCTTGGCTTTTTTTGAAACTAGGTCCGCAGGCAGTTCGAGCATCGCAGTTTTCACCATGTCAATGGCCACGGGCCGGCTTTCACCTGATTCGGTGTAATTCTGGAGCACGAGATATCGGTTATCCCTGATGTTCGGGTTGATGTTCTTTTCAATCTTCAGGGGTTTGCCAAATAGGGGGTTAATCCTGAATTCTTCGTTTTCGGCGTCGTAAGAAGGAATAATGGCTTGTGCTCCGTCATTTTCATCGGCCGAGTTCAGGAGAAACAGCGAATTGTACCTCATGCCGGGTTCCAGCTCATATTCAGCAAGTGGGAGCACGGGTTCGGGGTGCCCGGGAGTGCGCAGGTCGAATACGAAAGCCCCCATTCCATTGGCGTGACCGATCAAATAATTTTCCCAAACTTCCAGTCTGTCTATCATACCTGTTTGGGCATCTTCGGCATATCGTTCATTCAAGTATTTTGGTTCAAATGGCCCGCTGAGCTTTCTCTCACCAAGTTGGAACAGAAAGATATTATTGAATCCCTGAATGGCCACCACACGGCTAACTTTATTGTACGTGATTTTGGATAAATAATAGGGAAAATCCGGGCTGATATTCACGGGCAGTATCTCCCGGAAAATTTTTTGGCAACTGGTGCCATCGTACACTTCAAATAACCGGTGACTTTCGCCAAAATCGGGATCTTCTGTTTCCTGACTGGCTGCAATCACTACCAGAAGATTCTCCCGGCTGGCCCATAGGGAGTTTCCTTCGAGCACGTGGTCAGTTACTGGGCATTCCGGTTTCGCCATGGGCCGCGTGGAAGTTATGGCAGCCACTGTATCCTCCAGAAGGCTATCTTGTGGAGACGTCGTGTCAGTGGTTGAGCCTCCATCTTCAAAGCAGCCGAAGGCCATTATAAAAGTGGAAAAAAGCAGGATTCGCACTATGCTTTTCATATGTAAAAATTTTGCGAAAGGTAGGTAGTTTTTGCTAATTGAGGTGAACGAAGTGCCAATAATGAGCTCTTCCGAATGGCTATGAGAAGATGAATCATTTTTCTTTGGCAGCAACTGGGACTCCCTCTATTCATTGGGTTGCCGGGGTTCGTTCCATTCTTCCTTTTGTGCGAATTCTATTATTTTCCTCACCATACCGATGATGCACAAAAACACCATGTAGCCAATTGACAACACAATATATAGCCAGCGGTAGGTTCCCGCTTCATTAATGCCGATAGAGGAAAACAACTTGGCAGCCATACCTCCTAAAACGGCCAAGGTTATGTAGCTTAAGATAGATTTTCCCCAATAGTGGTCTGCGTTTTTTGACAGTAAGCTGAGCAAAGAATTAAGCAGGGCGAAAAACAACAGAAAAGAAGCACTGACATTCCATGGGTAGCGTGGCTCTAAATCTGTTCCGGCCACTTGCAGCGCTTTTCCACCAAGGTCAAAAAGGAGCATCAAAACGAATACGATGGATGCCTGCAAAAAGGGGCTATGCAGTTTGCTGGTTAGTGAGCGTCGTTTTTCAGTCATTGCAGAAGCGTTAAACTGAGGTAGTGATGGGTTCCTGTACCACCTTTCCGAACAGGTCGAATTCAGAGGCGCCGGTTATCTTGATATTGGCGAAATCCCCTATTCTTACATATTGGTCCGTGGCACTTACGAGCACTTCGTTGTCGACTTCGGGGGAGTCGGCCTCGGTGCGCCCCACGAAATATCCGCCTTCTTTCCGATCGAAAAGGACCTTGAGTGTCCGGCCTATTTTAGCCTTATTCTTCAGGTGCGATATCTCTTGTTGAATTTCCATCAATTGGTTCGCACGGGCGGCTTTGGTTTCCGCCGGCACATCATCTTGCAGCTCCTGGGCGGTGGTATTTTCCTCATGTGAATACTGAAAAACGCCAAGCCTTTCAAACTTCATTTCCCTCACGAAATCGCAAAGTTCCTCAAATTCGGCATCCGTTTCTCCCGGGAATCCTACCAACATGGTGGTGCGAATGGCAATACCGGGGACCGCCTTCCGGGCCAAATTTACCAAATCCGTTGTTTCTTCCCTCGTAATTTGGCGGCGCATGCGTTCGAGCACAGTGTTACTGGCATGTTGCAGAGGAATGTCCAGATAATTGCAAACTTTTGTCTGGGTTGCTATTTCATCAAGTAATTCCACAGGGAATTTACCTGGGTATGCGTAATGGAGCCGGATCCACTCGATGCCATCTACCATCGACAACTCATGCAAGAGTTCGGGAAGTGCCCTTTTTTTATAAATGTCGAGGCCGTAATAAGTGAGCTCCTGTGCAATGAGCATTATTTCTTTTACGCCGCGGCGAGCCAGCCCGGCTGCTTCTTCCACGAGCTCTCCAACCGGCTTCGAGATGTGTCTTCCCCGCATAAGTGGAATTGCGCAAAACGAGCACGTGCGATTGCATCCCTCAGATATTTTCAAATACGCATAATGGGGAGGAGTAGTGATAAGCCGTTCTCCGATGAGATCGTGCTTATAGTCTGCTTTCAAACGGCCGAGAAGAGCAGGCAATTCCAGCGTGCCAAACCACGCGTCGACTTCCGGGATTTCAAGTGCCAGGTCGTCTTTGTACCGCTGCGACAGACAACCGGTGACGTATAGCTTATCTATCTCCCCTTTACTTTTGATGGAGGCGTATTGGAGAATGGTGTCGATGCTCTCCTGTTTTGCCAAATCAATGAATCCACAGGTGTTTACGATTACAATGTTGGTGTCGTCGTGCTCCTCTTCGTGGGTCACCTCGTAATCATTGGCTCGAAGCTGCGTGATGATGTTTTCGCTGTCGACCAGATTCTTGGAACAACCTAACGTGACTACATTTATTTTGTCCTTTCTATGGGTACGCGCTTTCATAAATTATTTGGTAAATACTGCCTCCAGGCAGTGGTTCGGCAAATGGTATTTTTTAAAAATATTCACTCACCGGCGAGGGATTCCTGTAATATTTTTACGGGTTTTAAGCCTAATTCCTTTCCTTTTGACAACATAAACTGGTAAGCCTGTTCGAAATCATTGTGTACTTCGCCGTCGAGAATAGCCTCTCTGATAGCTTTTTTGATCACACCTATTTTCTGTGAAGGAGGAATGCCGAAAGTCTGCATAATGTCGAGACCTGAAACTGGAGGCTGCCAGTTTCGGAGCCTATCGGATTCTTCGACCACCGCTATTCGCTCCCGCAAAACCCCGTAGTTGCGAAGATAGCGGCGAACCTTGGAGTCGTTTTTCGAAGTAATATCGGCCTCGGCCAGCAGCATCAGCTCGTCGATATCTTCACCAGCATCGAAAATTAGACGGCGTACCGCGCTGTCGGTGATTTCTTTTTTGGTTAGGCTGATGGGGCGCAGGTGTAGTTGTACCATTTTTTGCACAAATCTCATCTTGTGGTCTAAGGGCAGCCTCAGACGTTTGAAGATGCGTGGCACCATCGCTGAACCGAGGTTTTCATGGCCGTGGAAAGTCCATCCTTCCTCCGCGTTAAATCGCTTGGTCGGCGGCTTGGCAATGTCGTGTAGCACAGCAGCCCACCGCAACCAAGGGTTGTTCGATTTCCGGCAAAGCCGGTCCACCACCTCAAGGGTATGGTAAAAATTGTCTTTGTGCCCGATGCCGTTCCTAACCTCTACTCCCTGAAGAGCAGCAAATTCCGGGAAAATAATTTCTAACAAGCCGGTTTTGAAAAGCAGCTTGAATCCAACAGATGGCTTTTCTGCATTGAGTATCTTCCCTAATTCCGTGGTGATACGCTCTTGCGACACAATGTGTATTCGATTGCGGTAGCGGGCAATGGCTGCCAGGGTTTCATCTTCGATTCTAAATCCCAGCTGTGCAGAAAAACGAATTCCGCGCATCATGCGGAGAGGGTCGTCGGCGAAGGTCTTGCCAGGGTCGGTGGGTGTCTTCAGTATTTTGTCTTCCAGGTGTTGCAGGCCGTCGAAGGGGTCGAGAATGGTGCCGTAATCCTCCTCGTTGAGGCTGACTGCCAGTGCATTAATTGTGAAATCACGCCTCAACTGGTCGTCTTCAAGGCTACCCTGTTCTACGTCGGGTTTGCGGCTGTCGGCCCGGTAACTTTCTTTTCTGGCCCCAACGAATTCGAGTTCGAGGTCCTGGTGTTTGAGCATGGCAGTTCCGAACCGTTTGAAAATTGCGACACGAGGCATGGGACGCAGCATTGAGGCCACAGTTTCGGCAAGTTTTACGCCGTCTCCCACGCAAACGATGTCTATATCTTCGGTGGGCCGTGCAAGAAGCCGGTCGCGCACATATCCTCCCACGACGTATGCCGGCACGCCACATTTTCTGGCGGCTTCGCCAATTAGTTCCAAAATTTCCTTTTCGTGCGGTGATATGCTAAAAACCAAGTTGAGGCAGTTTGGTGAAATATTAAGCTGCTATTTCGAGGGTGCTGTACGCTTCGGCAATTTCGTCGAGCAGGCTGAACAGGTCCTCCGGTTCATCGGTAGTTACCAATTTTTGCCGGAAGGCTTTTATATGTGGGAATCCCCTGAAATAATTGCCGTAATGGCGCCGCATTTCGAGAACACCCAATCTTGAGCCTTTCCATTCAATTGAATGTTGCAAATGTTGCTTGGCGGTGGCCACACGTTGTTCCGTGCCGGGAGCGGGCAAAAGTTCTCCCGTTAAAAAGTAATGCTTTATCTGGTTGAAAATCCAGGGGTTACCAATACTTGCACGCCCAATCATGAGTCCGTCTACCCCGAAGCGATTGCGGTAATCGAGTGCTTTTTCAGGATCATCGATGTCGCCATTACCGAAAATGGGTATGTGCATCCTCGGGTTGTTTTTCACTTTTGCGATCCACGACCAATCGGCCTCGCCTTTGTACATTTGCTTGCGGGTGCGTCCGTGTATGGTGAGGGCCTGAATGCCCACGTCTTGCAGCCGCTCAGCCACTTCAATGATGTTGATACTCTGGTTATCCCAGCCAAGCCGTGTCTTAACGGTAACGGGTTTTTGGGTGGTTTCGATAACCGCCTTCGTCAGCTCCACCATTTTGGGGATGTCCTGCAACAGTCCCGCACCGGCCATGCGACAGGCGACCTTGGCCACCGGGCAGCCAAAATTGATGTCGATTACATCGGGATTCGCTTCTTCCACGATGCTTGCCGCTCTAATCATTGATTCCAATTGCCCTCCGAAATATTGAATGCCGATGGGGCGCTCGTAATCGTAAATATCTAATTTTTGAAAACTCTTGTCTGCATCGTGAACGAGGCCGTCAGCGCTGACGAATTCTGTGTACATCATGTCGGCCCCGTTTTCCTTGCAAAGCCGCCGGAAAGGTGGGTCGCTGACGTCCTCCATTGGAGCCAGCAAAATAGGGAATTCACCCAGTTCAACGTTGCCTATTTTTACCATGTCTGAGCGGACGAATATTGTGTTTTATCAAAAATGTGTGCAAAGTTACGGGGAATGGCTGAAAAACGCGGTTCTTGAGATCTTAATTCAACACGCCGGTCATTTGAATTTCCACCTGGCAAAGGCTTCAGATTTTTCATTTAAAAAATGATTTAAGCCGTGTAACAAATGCCCCGGGGTACCTGCCGCCAGGTTCTGGCATACCACAAATTTGACTCTTAATGGGTAAAAGAAAGAGTGCCATTTCAAATAACGCCCAAACTTCGGGCCGGCCATAGACAGGTTTGAAGCGTATAAAATGGCAGTGAATGGCTGGTGTGAACTCCACCTCCTCCACCTGCTCAATAGCGCGTCCTATATGAATTTGATTGGTTCCTGAAATGACACTCAGCGAAGCCTTAAAACCTGACATTTAATTGACCGGGAAAATAGCCTGCTCTCCAGCAGTCCTGCTACCTTTGCGCCGCATTGCTCATAAAATTTTAAAAACAATAGACATGTTACAAAGACGACCAAGACGAAACCGGAGTTCTGCTGCCATTCGCGGGATGTCACAGGAAACCCATCTCGAAACAAGGCACCTTGTCTTCCCAATTTTCCTGATGCCCGGGAAGAACGTGAAAAGTGAAGTTCCCTCGATGCCGGGCATGTTCCGGCTATCTGTGGAGAATGTGTTGATTGAGATGGAGGAGTGCATGAAACTTGGCATTTCCAATTTCATAATGTTCCCGGCTGTACCAGAGGAAAAGAAGGACAAAGTGGCCTCATTTGGCAGCGACCCTGCTAATTTTTACCTGACCACTGCCACAGCCATCAAGAAAAATTTTCCTGAATGCTGCCTCATATCTGACGTAGCCATGGACCCATACAGCGTGGACGGGCACGATGGTATCGTTAAAGGCGGGAAAATTGTGAATGATGAAACGTTGCCCGTATTAGCCAGCATGGCCGTGGCACAGGCCGCCGCAGGCTTCGACGTGCTTGGCCCAAGCGATATGATGGACGGAAGAATCGGGTACATCAGAAGTGCGCTAGACGAGGCCGGATACACCGACACCGGTATTATGTCGTATACCGCTAAATACGCAAGTGCTTTTTACGGTCCGTTTCGGGATGCCCTCGATAGCGCGCCGCGGGAATCGGCAGACATTCCGAAGGACAAAAAGACCTACCAGATGAATCCCGCAAACAAAAGAGAGGCGCTCATTGAAGCTGAATTAGACACCATTGAAGGGGCGGATTTTCTCATGGTAAAACCGGCGTTGAACTATCTCGATGTGATTCACCTTCTTAAAGAAAACTTTGAATTGCCCATTGCCGCCTATCACGTTAGCGGCGAATGTGCCATGCTCACGGCGGCTTGCCAAAAAGGATGGCTTGATTTCGAGAAAGCCATGCCCGAAACACTTTTGAGCATTCACCGGGCTGGTGCCGATGTCATCATTACCTATTTTGCCAAAGAATTTGCGAAGCGGGCGCACCGCTATTAAAGTTTCTGTGATGTAATTAGCGTTTGCTAAAACGTGAAAAGCCCCCGGCATCTGACTTTCAGAGCCGGGGGCTTAACGTTAGTCTTGTTCAGTCGTACCGGTAAATCATTGTGTAAAAAAAAGCAAGATACCTACCGCACCAACCGCAATCATAAAGACGGGCAGGAGGGTTTCGAGGGTGTTGCTTTGCGGATGCGATTCCGGTTCGGCATTAAAGTGTTCTAGATGTAAAGCGTGAGGAGTAGTTTTAATAAACATAAGTTCATGGGTAAAGGTGAAAGTAAATGGGATTATAGCTCGTCTCGATTAACTCAATACGTTTTATCCGGTAGCAGAAACATCTATAGCCCAGGCCGGGGCCATGGCCTGCAATAATAAAACGTGGCTTCTCCTGGAGGGTAATTCCCCAGAGAAATGCCTTGTCTGATGCAGGCAATCGTAGTTTTCGAGACCAATGTTGAAGACCCTAAAGAGGAGAGAGGATATTATGCGATGCTTTTCTCTTTTCCCCCGAAATTTCACGACTTCAGTCGTTCACCTCATTTATGCGTAAAGAATATGAGATGCATTTTTTGCCGTGCCAAGTATGTAACCGGTATGGAAGAGGTTCTGCAAGTTTAAGTGCATGCCACAATAGATTGTGGGTAAGTCTGGAACCAGACGCAAACGCGAAGTGGGTAATATGTCCCTGGGTGTTGACTCTAATTCCATCGTCGTTGTGTTTCCTTTATGTGCTTAGGCTCAATTTCTCGTGCGATGATTGTCTTAATTGACTATCTGTAGTGTGTCAGTGAACATCTAGTGTAATCAGTGCGTTTCTATTTCGAAGTAGTTTGGTTTCTTCTAAATGGGTGGTACAAAGGTATAGTATGCATCTAAATAAATGAAATATTTGATAAAGTATTTTTACATTTCATCTTAAAACGTTGGTTATTAAGGGCTGAGCACTCTGCGAGTTTTTGTCCTGATTGATATGGATGCTTTTTTTGATAAGAAAAGTTTCCAACTTCACAATTGAGCGGGTTTTCAGATACATTGAAAAATAATAGTAAAATTCTAATATTTCCCGCCTGAAATTCAAAATGAGCCATTATCTTTGGCGCAGGGTTTTTGCCCTGCCAAAATTTACACCTGCCCATTATCCGATTTCCCATTGTTAAAGTTTACATCTTATGTCGTGCATTGCGGCGAACGTAATTTTTCGTCACTTTGGGAATGATTGTTGGAACCGATTAGCGAATTATATCTCATGAAAATGAATCTTACAAAAACACGCTCTACTGGGGGCAATCTTCACTTCTATTTGGCGCTATCGTGCTTTTTCCTGGTTGGAAAATTTATGTCGGCCCAAACGCCCTGTGACCCTGCGGCGGAATTTTCCTACGATGCTGGTGCATATTGTCAAAATGCCAACGACCCTATCCTTAGTCATAGTACAGGTGTAGATGGTGTGTACAGCTACATTGCAGTTTCGGGTGGCCCTACCTTGTCTCTTACGGCAACCACGGGGGCCATCAACCTGGGCGCCAGCGATCCCGGCATTTACACCGTTACCAATACGGTTAGTACCTCTGGAGGCAGTGGTACACTCGTCATCACCGGGGTGATTGACGGCCCATTGTCGGGTGGTGTTCCAAAAGCGATTGAGTTTTATGCCAAGGCCCCGATCCCTGATTTAAGCCTTTATGGTTTTGGCTCTGCCAATAATGGGGGTGGCTCGGATGGGCAGGAATTCACCTTCCCCGCCGTTGCTTTGGCAGCGGGAGCACATATCTGGGTAGCGAGCCAATCGGCAGGCTTCAATACATTTTTTGGCTTTAATCCCGATTACACTAGCAATGCAGCAAGCATCAACGGCGATGATGCCATCGAACTGTTTTTCAATGGCGCAGTCATCGACGTTTTTGGCGATATAAATGTAGATGGCACGGGCCAGCCTTGGGAATACATGGACGGGTGGGCATATCGTCTGAATAGTACCGGTCCCGACGGCTCTACTTTCGTGCTGTCCAATTGGACTTTTAGTGGCCCCAATGCACTTGATGGCGAGACCTCGAATGCTACGGCGGCAACTCCCTGGCCCATTAGCACTTACACATCCGGCTCTTCGGTCAGCTGTTCTCAAACGATAGAGATAGTGGCACCTCCCATAGCCGATGCCGGACCAAACCAACTTGTTTGCGAAGGAGATGTCGTTTCTCTTTCTGCAACGGGAGCAGGAGCATGGTCAGGTGGCTCAGGCGCATTCAGCGATGTGAATGACCCTAATGCAACGTACACGCCGTCATCAAATGAGGCTGGGAGCATTGTTTCTCTCACATGGACAGTGGCTAATGCCACCGGAGGGGTATGTCTCAACGCTACCGATGTGGCTAACATCACCATTTTGTCCACGCCAGATGCCGAGTTTTCTTACGATGCTGATATCTATTGCCCGAATGGGCCCAACCCCGTTCCCAATCACACTTCTGGAACGGACGGAATATATACCTACTCCGTTATTTCCGGAGGCCCCACGCTTTCATTGGATGCACAATCAGGAGCCATTACACTTTCGCTCAGTGACCTTGGGCAATATGAAATTAAGAACACCATCAGCGGATGCGGTAACCTCGTGATAAGCGGCGTCATCGATGGACCTTTGAGCGGCGGCGTACCGAAAGCCGTCGAATTTTATGCCCTTTCTGACATTCCCGATTTAAGTGCGTATGGTTTTGGCTCCGCCAATAATGGAGGTGGGTCTGACGGGGAAGAGTTTACTTTTCCGCCTGATGCTATCACTGCTGGCACGCATATTTGGGTGGCCACCCAATCATCGAGTTTTTCCACCTTTTTTGGATTTGAACCAACTTACGTCAACACCTATGCGCCTTCCATTAATGGTGACGATGCAATCGAGTTATTTTGCCACGGAATGGTGATCGATGTTTTCGGCGAAATTGACCAGGACGGCACCGGCCAACCTTGGGAGTATCAAGATGGCTGGGCTTATAGAGTGAATAACACCGGCCCCGATGCGAGTTTTTTCGAATTGAATAATTGGACATTCAGCGGCCCCAACGCATTGGATGGAGAAACTTCGAATGCTTCTGCGGCTACACCCTTTCCAATCCAGTCGTTTGCCTCCACTTCGAATGGAACATGTATGGACGTCAGCCACACGGTAACTCTTACGATTGATGATACGGAAGCACCATTTTTGCTTTGTCCCGACGATGCATATGTTACTGCTGAGCCGGGACAATGTGAGGCAGTGGTGGTTTTTGCACCAACGGTACTCGACAATTGCGACCCTGCACCAACGGTGCTCCAAATTTCTCAGCCAGTGTATGCCTCCGGAGATTTTTTCCCGATCGGTCAATACATCATCGAATTGGAAGCCAGCGACCAATACGGAAATAGCGCCACTTGCTCTTTTACTATTAATGTGTTGGACTTTCCGAACCCCACTACCACTTTGTCGTGTAACGACCAGGTGCAAGCCTCGGTAGATGCCAACGGTGTGGCCGTGATTGGTGCCGACATGATTCTGGAAGGCGGACCTTATAGCTGTTACGACAACTACGAAGTGGTCATTTACAATCCCAACCTGGATCCCATCGGCAACACGCTCACTTGCGCAGACATCGGCACTACTTTCACGGTGAAAGTCACAGACCCGGTGACGGGCAATTCATGCTGGGGCCAAATCACTGCCGAAGACAAGCTGCCTCCCATCCTCGAATGTTTTGATCGCGACATCCATTGCTCCGCAAATGTGAATGCAGTGCCATCGCCAACAGTGTCTGATAATTGCGACAGTAATCCAACCTTGGAAATGACTGGACTGACTTTGGTGGACAATGATGCATGCGACGACGACGTGGTTAAATACCGCCGTGAGTGGGTGGCCGCGGATGACTTTGGAAATGAGACCACTTGCGTGGAATTCATCACAATTCACCGGGCAAAAGTGGTCAATTTTCCCAATGACATCGTTTGGCATTGTGAACAAAACGGCGCTTATCCAGGAATCACTGCCGCCTCTAAATTACATCCTGGAGTGACGGATAGCGACCCTTCTGATTTCGACATTGATGTTGATGGTAGCCTATCGGGGAATGTCTTGGCACATACCGGCTCTGGTATTCCCTCCGCCATTGACGGGCAATTTTGCCAAATGAGCTATACTTTCAGCGACGAATTGGTGGAGGAATGCGATGGCGCACCTGGCGTTTTTAAGATAAAGCGCACCTGGACGGTAATTGATTGGTGCTCTCTGGAAATTATTACCTCTGGTTTCGACGACGTGAATGGCAATGAGATTCAAGACCCGGGAGAAGAAGATGAAGACAATGTACAACTCATTAAAGTGGCCGACCTGCTGCCGCCTGTCATCACTGCTTCCGATGTAACGGTGAGTGCAAATTTAACTGGAGTCAATTCAAACCTTTGCAGTTCCACCGAGGTGATTTCTGTTCCACTGGTGACCGATAATTGCACGGGTGTTGCGGAAGTCCATATTCTCACCTCGGTTGGAGAAGCAATTGATGGAGTGATTCCCGAGCCTGGCTTGCCGCTGGGTGCTCACACTGTCAGCATATGGGCAGCCGACTTATGCGGCAACACCAGTCAAACAGAAATAACGGTGACCGTGATAGATGATATAGCTCCCGTTGCCGTTTGCGATGAGATCACCGATGTGAACCTCTCCTCCGACGGCGTGGCGGAAGTATATGCTGAAACTTTCGATGACGGCAGCTACGACAATTGTTGCTTCGATCATTTCGAGGTAGCCAAAATGACCGATAATTGTGATGATGGCATTGACAATACGATTTTTGGTCCGAGCGTGACTTTCTGCTGCACCGATGTGGCGAACAATCCAGTGATGGTCATTTTCAGAGCCTATGATTGTTTCGATAATTATGGGGAATGCATGGTTCAGGTAAATGTCTATGATAAACAAAAACCCGTGCTCGTTACGTGCCCGTCTCCACAACGCATTACCTGTGATTTTTATGCTGAAAATATAGAAACGGCAATCACCGGTCTCGCACAGGAGGAGCAGAGCCAATTTCTCGACCAGTTTTTCGGGGTGCCAACTTTTGCCGA
>CAZPHZ010000011.1:0-17146 GCA_964586035.1 uncultured Saprospiraceae bacterium | reverse complement strand
CCGCATATCTTTTGATGTGCGGGCCTTTGTCGTTGGGGGGGCGAGAGAGGCAGGTCACTGACGACTATTTTTTAATCATCATATATGGTGTGGTTGAAATGGGTTGAAAGGTTGTCTACTTTCGCACTTAAGAATTAAGACTGAAAATGGATAAGAAAAAATCTCTTTCAATAAGACTTGAATTGGTTTGGTGGATTGCCACGGCCCTGATGCTGATGGGAGTTTTATTTCCAATATACAAAGTAGAGGCAAACTACCCATTTTGGATTACTAACATTTTGTTCATACTCGTTTCTGTCACATTTACCCGGTACATCTTTTTACTGAAACACACCTTCCTGGCCAGGTTCCAATGGGGTAAAGTGGCTATTATAATACTTTGCATCCCATTGTTTATTTACATGATAAAAGTGATGCACCAATTTCAACTTTATCTAGATGAAATTGGGTTGCAAGATATTTTTGCACACCTATCATACAATGGGCAGGAACATATGACTAAGTACGTGCAAGCCGAAATGCTCTTTTTTGGTGCAGCCAGCATTATCGTTACCGTTTTATTACCTTTCAGAATGCTCATTTCTTATTGGCGAACCCTGAATCGGGGAACTGTTTAAATCTCTTTGATCGCCATTACGCTGCCTTTTGCCAGTAAAAACTGACCTGCGAGATAGGTAAACATGATGCTGAATCGCATAAATGTGGCAGGTAGATTTGTGGTTTTAAATTTTTCAATAGCAATCATGCTGTCGGAAAAAACGAACAGCACCGCTCCCAAAAATAATATCATCGCTACCCGCTTTGTTACGCGGCGGGCCATATTCAGGCTGCTCAGCGCCATCAATGTAAGGATGCTGCTATAAGCCAATACCGGAACTTTAAAAACATTCGGCAAATCGCGCCATAAATACCAACTCATGAGCAACAAAAACAGCAGAAGCGGAAAAGAAGACATGGGGTATTTGTGCAGAAATCCATTTCTAAAAAGAGGATAAATACTGAAAGCAGTAATGTAGCTGAGATGCACTAAAAGGAAACTTCCGAGGCCAAACAGAAAAAAATGTTCTTTGTTAAACATCAAAAAAGTGTCGCCAGCAATGGAGCATAGTAATCCAACAAGAATGAACCTGGCGAATATTAAAGAGCTGCTTTTGGTTTGCAAGAAGAACCATAAAGCGAGGGTGGTTAATAATAGAGGCTTGGTGAAAAATATGCCGGGTTGCCATTCAAATAGGACGCTCAGGAGGTGCGCCACAGATAGAGAAAAAAAAATTGTCGTCAGCGGAATATTCTTCATAGCATAGTTTCCTTTTTTCGTTAATCGTCCTCATTTCGGCCAGCCTTGCTTTCGATGCCTGCAATGACTGAGATGGCGTTATCATAGGTCGATTGCATGGCCGAGGTGCTGTCCATGCCTGCAAAAAGGGCCATTTCGCAAGTGCTTAGCATATTCATGAAAGCCTCGATTTTATTAGAATCGATGAATAGGGATTGCAATTTTTCCCGTACATTTTCCTTGGTGAGTTCAGCCCTGGGGATGTCAAGTTTGTCACACACGTAGCCGAGCGATGCCTTTGAAACCTCGTCGTAAAATTCACGGCTATTTCCCGCTTGCAGGTGTTTAAAAGCCGTAATCAAGCGTTTTTGCGCCTCCTTGTTGGCCCTCCGTTTCTTCGCTGTCGATGCATCCAGCCCCACTTTTTTATCGCGGGATTTTCTGTAAAAAAGTACGCCAACAAAAGCCATCACAGGGCTGAGTATTATGGCCCAAAATGGGAGTGAATTAACGAAAGGAATTCTTCTTTTCTCAATTCCTATTTTAGTCTTGATGAACCGAATATCATTTTCCGGATTAGTAAATTTTTGCACCTTGTTCACTGTTCGGTGTTTATCGGAACCTTGTTTTACCCTTATTGGAAACGGCCCTTTCCTTAGCACCATATACTCCGATTTTTCAGGGTCGAAATAGGCGAACTCCGGTTGCAACAGATACTGACCGGGATATTTTGGCAGAACAAGATATTCCACCACTTTCTTACCCTGAATTTCTCCCTGATTTTCATTCAATTTTTCTTCCAAAACCTTTGGAGGATAAACTTCGAACGAGTCGGAAAGCATCAAATCCGGGGCTTGCAGGCGCTTGAGGTCGCCGTTGCCTGACATAAGCAACACCACCGAAATGACGTCGTTGGTAGTTGCCGTGCTGGGATTAGCAGACGCCTGAAATTCGTATTTTCCCACAGCCCCGCTGAACATATCGGGTGCACCAGCGGGCAGAGCATTCACAGAAATTTGCACAGAGTCAGTGGTGAAAATTACAGGACGCACCCGGCGGTTGAAGAAAAATCCCCCACCATTTCCATCCTCCACCACACGAAATTGCATCGTGAAAGGTTCGATGACAAGATTGCCGGTTTGCTGCGGGAACAATGCTACACGCCGGAGTATTTTAGTAGTGTATTGGGTGCCATTGATTACCTCGTGCTGGGAACGGGCATTGTAACGCGCCAATTGCTGTGCATAAAAACCTCGGTAGGCCGGTTCTTTGGGAATATCGTATCCTTCGATGGACACCGTTGAGTAGAGTTTGTAATCGAGTAAAATCTGTTCGCCTATATAAGCCCGCGTCTTGCTTGGTTCAAGACGGACAAACACTTTTCCCGGCGCGTTATCCGGTCTGCTATCTGGTTTGGTTTTTACTACTTCGATGTGGATTGGGTTGGTTTTCAGGCGCTTCCCGTTTACGCTGATGGTTGCACTGCCGATGGTGAACTGCCCAGGTTTAGTGGGCTGGAGCGTGAAAGAATAGGACATTTCTTTCGATACATTGCCGTTAATGAACTGCATGCTGGTGGAGGTGTTGGGTCCTGCCAGCAATCTGAAACCTTTAAAATCGGGTGGATTGAAATGCGAGCCGTTGGCATTTTTTAGTGTAAATGAGACATCAAAGTAGCCATTCAGTACCACCTCTTTTGCATCGGAAAACGCCTCGAAAACTACGTTACCCTGCGCGTGTATAAAGACGGGGAGTAATAGCAACGAGAGAAAGGCTAATAAATGATTCAGGGATTTCACCATCAAGACTT
Source organism: uncultured Saprospiraceae bacterium (assembly GCA_964586035.1). Classification (GTDB taxonomy): domain Bacteria; phylum Bacteroidota; class Bacteroidia; order Chitinophagales; family Saprospiraceae; genus UBA6168. The sequence continues at coordinate 14,060 of CAZPHZ010000011.1, read as the reverse complement.
TCCGATACACGACTTTATTTTATTGTTATTTAAATTAGCGGCACAAATTTAACCAATTTGCAAGTGATTGATGGTAGATGCCTGTTTGGCAGTTATGGTGGTTGGTTTTTTTTCGTACAATTAAATCGAAAAACATGAGCGAGTGTGACGGCCCTAATGCATTGACTGTTCTTTTCCAGGCTTTGTTCTGTTTTTTGAATTGGTAACACCTTGTAATTAGTGTCATCAAGGATAATGCAGTAGCCGCCTCCGGCGGGCACATTGTCAGAGGAATTTTTTATAATATTCTCATTCCTTTTTTGGGACAAATGAAAGTACCGTATATATTTGCAGCCGCTTTTAGAAAGGGCGATTAGCTCAGTTGGTTCAGAGCACCTGCCTTACAAGCAGGGGGTCGTTGGTTCGAATCCATCATCGCCCACAAAAGGTCACCATAAACGGTGATCTTTTTTTATTTACAGCTTATGCTCAACGCGTCGTATAGAGATGTTGAAATTATAAGTGAGGAAAAAAAGGCGATTAGCTCAGTTGGTATAGACACTTCCCAGACCCCGGGAGGGCCCAGGTTCGCATCCGTCATCGCCCAAAGAGGACATCCTATAATAGATATAGGTGTATTTATCTCCCCATCTTTAAACTAATCTTCCAGGGAGGGTAACATTCTTCAAAGTAGGGTATATACCATAGAAAAGACGGGCACTCAAACAATAGGATTTGGAAGTGTCATTCTTTGGTTATACAAAACCCCGTGTAATGACCAGCATCACGAAAATAGCTGCTTTTCCAACTCCCGGCGGGCTGACAATGATACCACTTGCTGACATTCTCTATTGCCGGTCAAATGGCAACACCGCCATTATATTTCTGAAAGATAAAACCAGCTTATTTAGCTCCAAACCACTAAAAGACCTCGAAATGTTTTTGCCAAATGATTGGTTCATCCGAATCCACCATCAAGCCATCGTAAATAAAATGCATATCCGGCATTACCGAAAGTCCGACGGAAAGGTTCTGCTCAGCGACGGTACTCCACTTTCCATTGCGGTGAGAAAAAGAAATATACTGTCGGGTTACTTTGAAATATTATAGACGCCGGATGAAGAGGGTGGTACACAAATAATCGGGTCGTCTTTGTGTTGACTATTGGCAAGTATTTGTTTGTGATGATTTCAAAGCTTACTATTACGAAAGTGGTATAATTACACCCTGTTGAATGCAAAAGCCTATCCCTTCAAAGAAAGGATAGGCTTTTATAAAAACTCGGGGGAATGCGGGCTACTCTTCTCCCGAAGCTTCTGTTTCTTCAACAGTGGGAGTTTCAGAAACCTCCGTGGCAGGCTGCTCATCGGGTGCATTCGCTTCTGCCTCGGCAGCGACGCTCTCTGCCGTTTGACCGTCTTCGCCAACAACTACAAAGTCGAATTTAGCATCGACTTCAGGGTGCAGGTCCAAAGACGCGGTATATGTACCCAGCATTTTGACATTTTCAGGAAGTAAGACGCTGTGGCGGTCCACCTCAACTTCCAATTGCTCATTGAGTGCCTTGGCAATTTGAATATTGGTGACACTTCCGAATATTTTACCACTGGTACCAGCTTTTACTTCCATTTTAAGCACCTGCCCTTTCAGCTTTTCAGCTATGGCCAAGAATTCGTCCAAACGCTTACTGAGTTTGGCTGCTTCCTGGCGCTTGAAGCTATCTAAGTTGTTGCGGTTGCGTTCATTGGCTACAATGGCCAGCTTCTGAGGAATCAGATAATTGCGGCCAAAACCTGCCTTCACGTTTACGATGTCGAACTTATTGCCGACTTTTTCTATGTTTTTTAGAAGAATGATTTCCATGTCAAATGAGTTTTTCGACTTCAAGTTTTTAATTGCTCACGGCACCTGTAATTCCCTGAATATTTAGCATCCGTGAAACCCAAAGAACCTCGAAGCTATAAAGCCATAAATCTTTTATTTCAGCAAATCCGATACAAATGGCAACATAGCCAGATGCCGTGCCCGTTTTACGGCAGTGGCGACGCGGCGCTGGTATTTCAGCGAGTTGCCTGTAATGCGGCGAGGAAGAACCTTGCCCTGCTCATTCACGAATTGAAGTAGGAAATCCGGGTCTTTGTAATCAACGTATTTGATGCCGAATTTGCGAAACCTGCAGTATTTTGCACGGTTTTGTCCTAAATTTGGATTGCTTAGAAATTTAATATCGTCTCTTGATGCGGCCATGATTATTAATTTTTGCGGGTGGCCTGTGGCTTTTATATCAAAGCCTGGCGTCCCCAGTCAAAGACTATTCTTCTTCCGAAGAATCTGATTTATCAACCTTGCCTCCCTTGAGGTCTTCCTGCCATAATTTGAGTTCATCCCACTTCCCGGCGGCAGCCATTTTGGCTTGGCCGGGCCAGGTGGCGGGGTCCTGAAAACTAAAGCGGTCGCCGGCATCGGCCAAAACATCTTTGATGTCATCGGCGGTCATTTTGGCGATTTTAGCAAAAGAATCTACACCGGCAGCACGCAGCACTTCGGCAATTTTGGGTCCGATGCCTTCAATACGCTTGAGGTTGTCTGGTTGTTTCACCACCTTTTTTGCTGGTTTGGGCTTCTTAGTCTCGACGGGTTCGGGTTTCTTCCTTTGCTTTACCTTACCAATCAATCCCTCTCGTTTGTCACTGTTGTACTTGACACCATATTTGTCGAGGCTTACGCTTAAAAAGCGGATGATGCTCTCGTCGCGGCGCAGGGATAGTTCGAGTGGTTCGATAATTTCTCCATTCTCAGATTGAAACTCGATACAGTAGTAATAGCCAGAATGGCGTTTCTTGATTTCGTAGGCCAATTGGTGAAGGCCCATTTCATCCACATGAACGATGCTGCAATTGTTCTTTTGCAGTTGGTCCACATACTTTTGAGCTGTCGCTTTTATTTCATCGCCCGACAGAACTGGATCTACGATGAAAGTTACTTCGTAATTTCGCATTAAAGTTGAAGTATTTAGGATTTCGAGCTTCCCATCCCGCGGTTGATTTTCAAAGTGTTTAATAGAAAAACAATCCTTCGTCACGAGAAACTTTTCGAAAAGGCGGGCAAAAGTAGGGAAAATTGGCAGAAGAACACAAGGCTGACAAGAATTTTATACAATTTTGCTCACTTGGAAAATCCCTCGCTGATTAACTACTTAAAATACCAGCCATATGTCCGATTTTGGAACCCTCTTCCTGCTTCCCACTCCTCTTGGAGACGAGGGAGTACATGCGATTCCTGCTTACGTCATTGAGAAACTTCATGGACTCAATTATCTAGTGGCTGAGCGGGCCAGGACAGCAAGGCGTTTTATCAAAAGAACAAGCCCTCCGAAGCCTATCGGTAGCTTCAATATTCAAGAACTGAACGAACATACCACCCAGCCAGAGATTGCTCCTCTCCTGCAACCGTTGATGGAGGGGAACGACGTAGGATTGCTTTCTGAGGCCGGTTGCCCCGGCGTAGCCGACCCTGGTGCGTCGTTGGTCGAACTTGCACATGCCAAAGGGGTGCAAGTAGTTCCCTTGGTGGGTCCTTCATCGATTTTGTTGGCACTGATGGCTTCTGGACTGAATGGGCAACAGTTTTGCTTCAACGGGTACTTGTCGGCAAAACCTGCCCAATTGACAAAAGACCTTCGAAGATTGGAACAACTTTCCGGGAGCCGTCAACAAACCCAAATTTTCATTGAGACTCCCTACCGTAACAACAAACTCGTAGAGAAGGCTCTTTCCATTCTCTCACTCGGAACCTTATTCTGCATCGCGGTAGATCTGACACTTCCAACACAGTCCATTTCTACAAAAACTGTTGCTGAATGGGCCTCAGCCCCACGACCAGACCTACACAAACGCCCTGCTGTGTTTCTCATCTTGAGGAAGTGATAGCTTGCCATTTTGCAACTATAATTGCGAAGCTAATTTATGACTGAAATCAATATTTGACAAAAGGGGCTAATTCGTGTGATATTGGCACTACAAAACCTCGGGCCAATGAAACTCTCCCCCTTCAAAGAGTATTTCTATTATACTCGGAATGAACGAAATGGTGCACTCGTACTCATTTTGTTACTTATTTTTCTTTTCACCATCCCTTCATTCTACCCATTGATTTTTCCCAGAAAAGCAGATGTAGATTATTCGGCTTTTGAAAATATGTTGCCAGTAGCAAAACCGGTGACCGATTACTCGGACAGCAGATCTGGGCATAAGACCATGCCGATGGCAGCTGAAGTTACGTATTTTGATTTTGACCCAAATACGGCTACGAAAGAAGAACTCTTGCGAATGGGCCTGATGCCCCGTGTAGTCCAAACAATCTTGAATTACCGGGCAAAAGGGGGGAGGTTTTATAAAAAAGAAGACCTGAAAAAAATATATGGGCTGAGACAAGAAGATTACTTCCGATTGGAGTCCTGGATTCAAATAAGGACGGTTGCAAAAACAAAGGCAAGACAATGGTCATCAACCTCCCAAAATGATACACTGGAAATTGCAAAAACCAAAACCTTTGAAAAAACTGCCAGCAATGTTGTCCCCGCATGGCGTAAGGCACCTCCAACGGAGATTGACATCAACCAGGCTTCGATAGAGGAATGGCAACAACTACGGGGCATTGGACCGGGTTATTCTAAACGCATTACAAATTTCCGGGATAAACTCGGCGGCTTTTATTCCATCGACCAAGTGGCCGAGACTTATGGTTTGCCAGATAGTACCTTCCTCTCAATCAAGCATTATCTGAAACTATCTCCCGTTTTCAGGAAAATCAACGTAAACACTGCTACCCTGCAAGAGCTAAAAATTCACCCTTACATAAGTAACTTTCAGGCTACGGTACTTTTTAACTACCGGAAGCAACATGGCAATTTCGAATCAATGGAAAGTCTGAAAGGCATCAAGGCGGCCTTTCAAGAAAGCGATTGGCAACGGCTGGCACCCTACCTGAATTTTGAGTAAGTTCAGCTGTCCTTGCACTTGCTTTTTACCAATGAAATAAGTTCGAGGTGAGATTTCAGAAGATGTTGAGATACGCTATGAAGTTGTTCGAAATAGTCTTTCATAGACTTCACTTCATCTGGTAATTTATCGATATCTTTCATCTGTAGTCTTGACAAGCACTGAAGCCCTTTGATGGCGCTTCCAAAATCTTCGGCTTCTTTTTCGTAGCGCTCAAGTGAAGAGTCTTGTAACACAGCATGCCCGTTGCTATTGCGTTTGGCTGCTGACTGATAAACACCATCTTCTTTGAGATTGCTGTGGGTTATATCGAAAACGGAGATGTTAAACAAATGGGCCAGTTTCATAAGATTGCAAATCTTGGGCTCAGCAGTTCCATTCTCATAGGATGCGATATTGCCGCGGTTCAGGCCAATCTTTCCAGCCAATTCCCCTTGGCTCAGGCTCATTCGCTTTCGTAAGGCACGCAAATTATCCCGTAAGAAGAAATTGGAATTGTCGTTATCTATCTTCATTGAATAGCGAGTAGTTGGTGGTCAAAGTTCTATGGTAGTGGCATCTTGGTAGATATTTTTTTCATTTTCCAAGTGCAAGATGCCATTTTCGCGTTTTCCTGTAAACGTCATTGACAATGCAAAAGTTTAACCAAAGGGCGCAAGTGTTAATAAAGCATTAAAATTGTCAAGATTGTGTCTAAATTGAAAAAGATATTTGCAATTTAGAATTTGTCGCCCTACTTTTGTCAAAAATAATTACAAACCCAAAATTGAAAAAAATTCCCAGCATGGAATCTAACATTCATAATCTCCTCGACACTGTAAGTCCGTCTCTCAGAGCTTTTTCATTAAAATTAGCTGGCAATGAAGTAGATGCCAACGACCTTTATCAGGATACTGCCTTCCGCATTATTTCCAATGCCGACAAATATCAAATGGACACCAATTTCAAAGCTTGGGCGGTGACCATTATGCGGAATATATTCATCAATAACTACCGCAAGAAAATTCGCAGGGGCACCATACTAGACCAGACTCCAAATAACTATTATTTGAACTCCGGAGACCGCACCATCGAAAATGACGGTGAAACAACCATGGCGTATAAGGATTTGCTCAGGATGGTCAGCGCACTGCCGGCTGAATTCAAGCGCCCGTTCTGGATGGCTTATAAGGGTTATAAGTACGACGAAATTGCCGAGCAACTGAACGCCCCGCTTGGAACCATCAAAAGCCGCATTTTCTTCGCCCGCAGGAAATTGCAGAAAATGTATGAAGATACCGCCAGAATCAGGGCTTAAGATTACATTGTAAACACCCGAACTTAAGACTAGATAATAGCATTTCTTGTGATACCCCGGTTTTTCCGGGGTATTTTTTTTAGAAAAAATAGTGGGCTGCAAGGTCTTTTCATTCAAGACCTTGCAGCCTATTTCTTTTGAGCGCGAAGTAAAATTGTAGGGACCACTATTTTACTCCCATGCCTCGTTCCGTATTCCTGCTTACGAAATGATGTCGCAGACATCACACCTTTGTAGAACAAAGTGGGATGAGAAGTATCGACCTCGTCAGAGGTCGCACATAGCTTTCCCATGAATGTACGACCTCTGACGAGGTCGAAAAGTTGACCGGACGGGCTTTTTACAAAGGTGTGACCTCTGAGGAGGTCAATTGCCTAATGCGGGCATAGTCCCCGGATGATTTCGATTCACTCGGTGAATCGATAAAAAAGCGGGAAACTATAGCCAGTTATTAAGGAATCATTGCGCAGCACACCTATCGGGAATTTTGAGTTTGCTCCATAGATTTGTTACGCACTCAATTCTTTTGAAGTCACCGGAACTGTCGAGAATTATAAACCGCACAAAATCACAGGGCTGGCTCATTCCGGCAAGTTTTGCCATTGCATCAAGTTTATTTCCTATTGGGAATACATGAAGGCCATACGGAAATTCGCCGGCAAGGACTCCCGCAAAGTGCTATTCTACCCTCTTGGAAATGATTTGCTGCTGGACCGCTGCGAAAAGGTGAAACACCGGGTGGTCAAGGCACGATGAGGTGGAATCCCAGACTGAAGGCAAACATTTGCTACCTCACACCAATCCGATGATGCGCCGGTTGAGCGCCTCGTCCGGTTCGCCACCGGCGAAGTCGTCGAAAGCGCGCTCCGTCACTTTTATCATGTGGTTGCGGATGAATTCCACCCCTTCTTTTGCGCCCTGTGCGCCATCCTTGATGCAGCACTCCCATTCGAGCACGGCCCAGCCCTCGTAGTCGTATTGTGCCAGCTTGCTGAAAATGGTGCGAAAATCCACCTGCCCGTCGCCCAATGAGCGGAAGCGGCCGGGCCGGTCTATCCAGTCCTGGTAGCCGCCGTACACGCCGCTGCGGCCGGTGGGGTTGAACTCGGCATCCTTGACGTGGAACATCTTGATGAACTCGTGGTAAATGTCGATGTAAGCCAGATAGTCCAGTTGTTGCAGCACGAAGTGGCTGGGGTCGTACAAAATATTTACGCGTTTGTGATTGCCGGTGGCTTCCCGGAACCGCTCGAAAGTGACGCCGTCGTGGAGGTCTTCGCCGGGATGGATTTCATAACAAACGTCTACGCCCGCCTCGTCGAAGGCATCGAGGATGGGCAGCCAGCGCTTCGCCAACTCACGGAACCCCGTCTCCACGAGGCCCTGCGGTCGTTGCGGCCAGGGGTACACCGTGTGCCAGAGCAACGCACCGGAGAAGGTGGCGTGCACATCGATGCCGAGGTTGCGGCTGGCCTGTGCGGCCCATTTCAACTGCTGCACCGCCCACTCGGTGCGGGCTTTGGGATTGTTGCGGTGCGCCTCCGGCGCAAACACGTCGAAGCCGATGTCGTAGGCCGGATGCACTGCCACCAACTGGCCCTGCAGGTGCGTGGACAACTCGGTGATTTGCACGCCGCAGGCTTCTGCCATTCCCTTTAGCTCATCGCAATAGGTCTTGCTTTCGGCAGCCTTTTGCAGGTCGATGCAGCGGCTGTCCCAGGTGGGAATCTGCACCCCGGTGTAACCGAGACCTGCTGCCCAGCGGCAGATGTTTTCCAATGAATCGAATGGAGCTTCGCCGCCCATGAACTGGGCCAGAAAGATGGCGGGACCTTTGATGTTTTTCATGCTTTTGCTGTGATTTTTGGTGGGTTCGATTGGTCAGGTACAGGCACGAATTACGGGATATTTTTTAATAACAGAAAATTCATTTGGCACCCATTCCATGGTAATCGTTAAAAATAACCTCCCGGAACGAAACTTATATGGTGATCATGCCGGCGGAGTTCGAAACCCCGCCGGCGTTTAGACTCAATTAATTTAGCCGCCCGATTCTTCGTAAAAGTCAATCCTCATCCTCCGCATCCATTCCAGTGTTGATGAAAGCCGCATGCACCGGCGGCGGGCAGACGCTGCCACTGCCTTTTACTGCAAACCAAAGCACCTCGTTGAAAGCACCATCGGGGGCCCGGTCTTCCATCGTAAAATCGAACGACTCACTCATGCGCGAGTACTGGTTCACCGCCACATTCACTTCGGTGAGGTCAACCTGACAAGGTCTCGATGTGAACGGCGTCAGGTTGGCCTCGTTAGTAAAACACCGCCACATCGGGGTGGCCGCTGCGTCGTACTGACTCATGGGAGGCAAGCCGAGAATCAGTTCGATGGTGCGCAACATGGAAGAGGTGGAATACATGGTGTGGTCGATAAACCCCCGTTTCACAAACCCACCTGCGACATAAGCGGTGGTGCGGTGGGCGTCCACGTGGTCGGGGCCATTTTGGGCGTCGTCTTCGACGATAAAAATGGCCGTCTCGTTCCAGATGGGGCTATGGCTGAGGTATTCGATGAAAAGCCCGACGGCGAGGTCGTTGTCGGCCACATGGGCGAAAACCGTGGGTTTTCCGCGGCTGAGGCCCTGCGTGTGGTCGTTGATGAAACGCAGTGTGTTCAGCTGCGGCACTCGATCGATGGCGAGCAGGGAGTCGAAATCCTGTTTCCATTGATAGAAGCGGGAGGTGTCGCGCACCGACTCATCCCAACTGGTGTAATAGGGGCAGAAATGTTTTTCGAGCACGGGAATGTTGGGCGTGTAATCATCTGCAAATTCCCCGTAAGTGCGGTAGCTCACGCCGTATTTTTTGGCCAGATTCCAAATGAAACCGTTTTTGTTGTTGGCAATTTCACGGGTGCCTTCGGCGTCGTATCCGCCGCCCCGGCCGCCATAGCTGGTCACCCAGTTTTTTTCCAGATAATCGGTGGCATAGGCAGCGGTGCTCCAGTTGTGGCCGTCGGCACTCACCTCTCCATCCACGTAAAAATTGTCGAGCAGCACGAATTCCTTTGCTAAGGCATGTTGGTTGGGGGTGATGTTTTTACCGAAAAGCACGAGGCTGGTATCGCCGTTGCCTTCGGGAATATCGCCGAGCACCTGGTCGTAAGTACGGTTTTCTTTAATGACATAAAAAACGTATTTGATGGACGAGGGGTCGCCGGTGCGGGCGGGAACCGGGTTGCCCGGCTCTCCTTCCGTTACGGTTTCCTTTTCCTTACTATAAGGTGTGTTTTGATATGCCGCCTGTGAAAAAACTGCCATTTGTTCGGGAGACGGTTCCGGCAGAATGCCCAGGGTTCCCCTGAAAAGTCCGCCGATGTACTGCTCTTTTTTTACCTTTTTTAAATCACCTTTTTGGTAAACTACTTTTTCATTCTTCCGGGAAGGATTGGGGCCATCGGGGTTGGCGAAAGACGAAAGCCCTTTGCCATTGGCCACGTAAATTTTGCCATTGGCCACGCGGACGGAGGTGGGATACCAGCCCGTGGGGATAAAGCCTTTGCTTTTGCTGAAACCCGGCCGGCTCACATCGAACACGCCGAGGCAATTGTTGTCGGCATTGGCCACGTAGAGGGTCTTCCCGTCTTTGCTCAATGCCACACTGTTGGGGGTGGATCCGTTGGGAGCATCGGGGTAGAGCGCAGTATTCAGTGTTTCCACCACCTTGCGACTTTGCACGTCGATGACTGAGATGGAATTGTCGTTGGCATTGGCCACAAAAAGGTGAGAGCCGGAGGGCGTGAGGCAGAGGTCGTTGGGGTGGCTGCCCACGGGGATGGAGCCGCTCATTTGTCGTTTTTGCGTGTCGAACAATTGGATTTTATTGCAGCCCCAGCACGAGATGTAAAGTGTGCTGCGGCCGGGCGAAAGCAAGCAGGTGTATCCTTCGGCACCGAGCGGGAAGCGGCCGGTCACTTTTTTTGAAACGAGGTCCACGACATACAACGAGTTGTCGTCTTTGGTCACCACGTAGAGCAGGTGGCGGGCATCGTCGAGCGCCAGGCCCGCCGGGGAAATGCGGTTGGGCCAGGGCTTGCCGAGTACGATCGTATCTTTGGCCACCAATTTCATTTTTTCAATGCCAAAGCGGACAATCCAGTTGTCGTTGCCGCCTGCGGCGTAAAGGGTTTTACCCTCGTCGCCGAAGGCGAGGCCGAGCCAGCATTTGCCCATCACCATCGAGTCGAGGAGCCGGTTGTTTTCGGCATCGATGAGCATCACGCTTTGGTCGCTCTGCCCGTTGTTGGTCACAGCCAGCAATTTTTTGGAAGGTGAAACAGCGATGTTGAGCGGCAAATCGCCGAGGGGCAGGTGCTCGCCGGCAGGCGTGAGGCTCCAGCCATTGGGCAGCCGCACCCGCGCAGAGCTGAATTCATCCGGCGATTGGGCACGAGTAAGGCTTGATGTGAAAAGAAAGAAGAGAATTCCCAAATACGGGAGGAAAGTTGGGCGCTTGTGTTCAAATTTCATGGCGAGCAGGTATTGATTTTCGGGTGAAATTAAGGCACTCCACCTGCAAATGGCGAATTTTCGATGGTATCATTTCACCCTGCGCCACTTCCCACTCTGCCAATTCCAGTCCACCAGCGCAGTATTGCAGGCCCACCGGCATCGAACGAAAATTCTGTGCGCCCGGAGCAAAGGGCAATTTTGCCGGGCCGGTGTTCTGAAATAAAATTAAAAAATTGCTACCTTCCTCCGTTTTTTATGCCGCCAGCCAGAATCAGCCGTAAAAACAACCTGCCACGGCACCCTGAAAATCTGTGGTTGAATATTCTCACTGACGCTCGAAAACTTTTCGTTCTTTTTCATCAAAACAAACAATTATGGACACATCAAAACGCTTACTCTCGCTCGACGTGTTTCGAGGGCTCACCATCGCCTTCATGATTTTGGTTAATTGCGCCGGCAACGAAGAAACCACCTACCGCGCACTGCTCCATGCCCAATGGCACGGCAATACGCCCACGGACGAAGTGTTCCCGTTTTTCCTTTTCATCGTCGGCATCGCCATTATTTTTTCGCTGTCGAAGCGAAAATTGGCCGGTGCCAACCAGGCACAGATTTATAAAAAAATATTTACCCGCACATTGTGGATAGTGGGCATCGGCATTTTCCTCAACGGCGCGCCGGAATTCGACCTCGCCACCTGGCGCATCCCCGGTGTACTCACCCGCATCGGCATCGTGTACGGCATTTGTGCACTCATTTACATGAAAACCACCACCCGGCAGCAAATCTGGATAGCTGTTGGATGCCTGCTCGGTTATTGGGCTATCATCACCCTGATACCTGCGCCGGGGCAGGGGTTCGTCAGCATCGAGCCGGGGCAGGACATAGGTGCCTGGCTCGACCGCACCATCTTCGGCCACCACCTCTGGAGCAACTCCAAAACCTGGGACCCTGAAGGGCTGCTCAGCACCATCCCGTCCATCGCCACCTGCATCGGCGGCATCCTCACCGGCGAGTGGATAAAAAAGAACATGGACCAGTGGCCCAAATGGACGGCGATGTTCGCCGTGGGCTTCCTGCTGTTTGTGGTGGGGCTGCTCTGGGGCGAGGTGTTTCCCATCAACAAAAAGTTGTGGACGAGCAGCTACGTGCTGTACCATTGCGGGCTGGCACTGCTCACCCTCGGCACCGTTTGGTGGCTGGTGGACGTGAAAGGCTACAAGGGCTGGACATCGCCATTCGTTTGGTTCGGCATGAACCCGTTGTTCATTTACATCCTGCATGAGGTGATTGCCATTGTTCTGTACTCCATCCCCGTTGGCGATACTTCGGCCTATCACTGGGCGTATGAAAATATTTTCCACTCCTGGCTCGGGGCCTACAATGCCTCGCTGGCCTTCGCTATCACCATTGTGCTCATCAACCTGAGCGTGGCCTGGTGGCTGTGGAAGAGGAAGATTTTTATAAAAGTGTAAAATGCAAGACGCAGACAGCCGCAAGCCCTGCTTTGTTCAAGACTTGCGGCTGTTTGAAAATGGAACAGGTTAATCAAATCGAATCTAGTTCTTCCTTGATTTCCTCGTGCCGTTTAACCATTGCAGGGCTTTCTACAGACTCATCGATTTGGAGCACTTTGTGGCCATACCATGTAATGCCCCATGCTCCCAAAGGTGCTGTTAATAAGATGCTCAGCACTGCCATGGCCAATATTTTTTCACCCGGCAAAGTGATCATTCCCGCAGCTTGCATAGCCAAAAGCGGGGCCCCGCCGATAGCCGCCTGAACGGTGGCTTTGGGAATATAGCTAATGACCACAAACAGCTTCTCCTTTTTATTCAGGTCTGTCCCAATCAAACTTAGCCAGGTACCTGCACTGCGGGCAATTAGCGCCAGAAAAATAATCAAAGCCCCAATTGCACCCATTTTAAAAGCCACGTGAATATTTACCTGGGTACCCACCATGGTGAAGAGAATGATTTCGGCAAAAATCCAAATTCTCGAAAGTTTGAGCGATAGCTCATGAGCATATTTATTCCGGCGCTCCAAAATGATAAACCCGATGGCCATCACGGCCAATAAGGAAGCGAATGGGACCCACTCTTTTGTTAAATGCTCTATCTGGACCAGGATTACAGACACCGAAAGTATTATCAATACCCGTTTGGTGGCACGAGGACTGAACTTATCAAAAAATTTGTAGAGAATAATACCCGCGACAACACCCGCCAAAATACCCAGGATTACGGCGATGGGAATACTCGCCAATTCCCAGGCGATGTTCACCTGCCCGCCGGTATAAATTCCGATTAGAATACTGTAAATAACTATGACAAAAACATCGTCGATGGAAGACCCGGCGAGTATCAGAGTTGGGATACCTTTTTTAGTTCCCAGACGTTCGTCGATAAATTTTATCATCAGCGGAACCACCACCGCCGGTGATACTGCGCCAAGAACTGCCCCAAGAATAGCTCCTTCCAACAGGCTAAATCCCAGAAATTGTTTTGATAAAAACATGACGGCTACAGCCTCGAATACGGCAGGGATAAAAGACAATAGAAGTGCTGGCTTTCCTACTCGTTGAAGTTTTTCGCGGGAGAGCTCGAATCCGGCACGCAGCAATATCACGATTAAAGCTGCCGTGGTCAGTTGCCCTGATATTTTTGTTAAATCCGGGTCCAGCCAGTTCAGTGCATAAGGCCCCAGAATTATTCCCATCAACAATATGCCAACGAGTTCAGGGATTTTAATACTCCTGAAAAGCCAGGCGATGAGCATGCTCACAATAACCAATCCTGCAATAGAAACTACCATAATTTTTGATTTTCGGTTAAGCTGAAATTTGGCTTTTGATGAAATAGCAGCCCTATTTATCCATATCTCTCACTGGTGGTGGAGACAATAGATTAGCTGCACCCGGAATAGTTGAAGAAATGCCAGGTCCATAATATTTCAGGTACAGATGCAGTACGACGGACTAAAACAGTGGAACTTTTCCACTCAAAGCCCAAAATCCCAGCTTGCGCGTTGGTAAAATAAAAATTGTAGTAGAGGTTATTAGACTGGAATACAGACGGTTAAAGGCGAACCTCATCGCCGCGGCAAATGTAGAAATATTTACCATTTGGCGCAACTGCATCGAACTATTTGGCTGGGTCCATTACTCCCCCTTCCCGAAATACCGCCACACCTTCCCGGCAGCTGCCTTCCCAATCGCCGCATCGAGTTCCGGCAGGGGAGCGTCCCGCAGTTTTTTCACCGAGCCAAAATGTTTGAG
>CAZPHZ010000010.1:0-17629 GCA_964586035.1 uncultured Saprospiraceae bacterium | reverse complement strand
CCGGACTTTTCTTTGCGGAAAAATCGGCCATCAACTTAAATTTCGAGCGGCAGATGGCAGCTCTTCAATTTGAACGCTGCACGTTAAACCTCGAATTAGTGACCGACAAAAAAAATCAGGTTCAGTACATTCAAGGATTTAACCTGAAGCCAATTTTGTCTTAGCGACGGAACCATAAGTAACGGACAACCTCAAATCCCCTTTTCCAATTCCACAAAGACCAGTTTGCCGGACTTTCCCCCTGAGTCTGGCAATTTTTTTTGCCTATTGCGACGGATCTACGCTATTGTTAACATCTCCTATCTTTATCGCCACAAAATCGACCTTCATCAAATCCGCCGAAACATCGTTGACATTTCGCACCTCAGGGAATTCATCGAGGAAAGGATTCTCTGGATCTGTGAATTCGTAATCCTTCGCCACAAAGCGCCAACTGCTGTTATTTGAAAATTCAGCGCTCATATTCAAAATAAGCTTGCGCAATACCACCAAGTCAGCGGTGGTAATCGTACCGGTTTTGTTGACATCGGCAGCTATCAGAGAGTAAGGGCTGCCCAGCAATTCAGTACCAAGTATATACCGGCTAATAATGACCAGGTCAAAAGTGGTGACACCGTTGAGCGGATTTAAGTCTTTGACCGGAGTTAAAGTGTAATCACCACCCTTCGCCACCTCGAAAGAATAACTACCAGCTTCACCGGTTGTGTCGGAGTTTTCCTCTCCTCCATGGAGGTGGACTATTACATGCTGTACAGACTTCCCAGATTCTGTACTTATATTTCCAGCTACTAACGGGGGCCCCTCGCAAACCCCGAGGTTGTCATCCACAAAAACAAAAGTCTCGCAATAATCCTGGTTGCCAGCTTCATCGGTCACCCAAATTTCAATGAAGACGGTGCCCAGAGAATAGCAATCCAATAGCATACTATCGAAGGAAACATCGGGTGAAAATGAGAAGATGAGGCTATCCGAACAATTGTCAAAACTTTCGTTGTTGAAATCCCCGGCAAATATGGTCACCGACGTGTCCTGCCCCAATGTTACCGATAGTCCGTTTAAGCAATATGGCACTGGCTTTTTACAGTCCTTCACCACCACCGAAGTAGCACAAGTGGAGCTGTTGTTACAATTGTCCGTCACGAGATAGGTCATTGCATAAACTCCGGGGCCAACATTCTGAAAGGGTCCAAGGCCATTGCCCAACGCACCCTGTGCAGTCAGGGAAATATCCGGAGAACAATCTTGAGTATCCGGCCATGGCATCTCAACGCTGGCGGAGCAATTCGCGTCATAAATACAAACCTCCCATTCTGCTGGACAATCGACGATAGGTGGCACATCGTCCAAAACCCGGATGACTTGTGAATAGACCACCACCCCATCTGGTTGCGCTCCAAAGTACATGGCATTTTCATCAAAATTGAGCGTATTAAGCCCATTGAAAAAGGTAGTGGAGCTGATGAGACCGTCGCCGTTCAAGTCGTAGTTCAAGTCTAGTTCCGAAGATTCTATCAAATCATTGGTGAATGATTCACTGGTTTCACACCAGTTGATAATCGTCCAGGTTCTCGTCACTTCAAAACAGGCATTTGGTGCTACCAAATAAATCTGGTCCAGAAAGGAAGTGGCTATCAGCTCACAATTTTCGAAGAAAATCTGTGGTTCACCAGCAGGTGGAAGCGTATCGGTGCACGATACCAGGATATCCTCCGGAAAGGCCACCCACCAGTTGTAGTTATGAGTAATGGTGAGCGTTTGAGAACAGGAAAGCTGAGCATTCTCACCTGAATCTGTCACCTGCCACGATCGTATAAGTTCGCCGTTGTTGCATTCGTCAAGATTCCAGGTTACAGTATCCAAGAGATGAATCAGTTGGCAATTGTCAGAAAACTGCGGTAAGCCGTAGCCGTCCAAAATATCGAAATTAAAAGCAGTAATCTGGCTTTCGAGACTGTCTGAAAAAAAAGCGCAGGCGACTGTGGCAGCAGGCGGACAGTATTCCATCTCTGGACTAATATTATCCTCCACATCCACTAAAACCATGCAGTCGTTAAAATTGCCGGCACAATCCACAGCCCGCATAACCACCATAACTCCAGAATCCACATCGCTACAGCAAAATGAAATCTTGGGGCTGAATAGTGTATCTTCAGGTTTGCATCCGGCATCCATGCGCCGGATAAAGAAGGAATCGAGGCAACAATTGTCATAGCTTCCGTCGTCAGGAACTTCAGCCTCTATCTCCGCCACGCCATTATTGTCGAGTGAGACGTTTGTTATTTCATCGCAAATAGTCACAGGGGCTACCAGGTCAGCCACGGCAAGAGGCACGGAAAGTGAATCTCTGTTCCCACATATATCTGTTGCAACATACCACAATGTGTAGCTCCCAATAGGGAGTCCCGGGGATGGGATGATACCGCCGTCATTGCCGTTGGCACCATTCAAATAGGTGGCTTCGCCAATGGGGGTAAA
This sequence comes from uncultured Saprospiraceae bacterium, assembly GCA_964586035.1. Taxonomy (GTDB): domain Bacteria; phylum Bacteroidota; class Bacteroidia; order Chitinophagales; family Saprospiraceae; genus UBA6168. The sequence continues at coordinate 15,154 of CAZPHZ010000010.1, read as the reverse complement.
AATCTTCAGGCTCCAGGTGTGACAATTGTCAGTCACAATTGCCGGCGGAAGATATGCAATGGCCGTGCACCCGGCCTCCCCGATGCCTTGCTCATTGGCACTCACGGTGAATGGTTCCATTTCCAGCAGAGGCGGAATAGTATCCCAAACCCGGATAAGTTGCAAATTGTCATCCCCGTGAATATCTTCGAGAATGACCTGCCCGGTACACCAATTAATGACGCTCCAGGTTCTTAAAATGGTAAATGACTCTCCGCAACTATTAAACAGAAGGTCACTGTGCGTAACGCTGTAAGGGCAATAATTACCGAGGGCAACATTTGGCACACCCGAACCCGTTGTGCCTAAGCTATCGGTTATTGACGAGGCCTGGGTAACATTCGGAAAAGCGCCGTAAGTATCACATTGCCAGAGTGTATCATTCGGAAAATCAGGAAGATCAGGTTGCTCCATTGTCAGAGTTTGGAGACAAGGGGCGGAGTAATTGCCCCGATTATCGCACGCCACAAAAGTGCGTCGAATTGTAACACCAGCACAGGGGGTTTCTTCATCCGTTTCTATGTTCACCAAAAGGACTGCCGGATAGGGATCGCAATTGTCGAATGCCAATGCCGGAGGTACGGAATCCAACTCTTGAAAGCAAGGAATGATGAAATCCGAACAGTTGATTTCGGGTGGAAAATGGTCTTCGACCAGTACAGTTCCCCAACAGGAATTCCCCGAAGGGATATAAGCTACAGTCACGATGAGTACTTCGCCCGTATGAGCTCCGGTCACTGGATTATCCACTGGAATTCCCTCCCCATCTACAATGTCAATTGCATAATTTTCGTCTGGCCCAGTATAGTTTTCGAGTATATCATCGGGGACAATGAGAGCCTCACAATTGCCATCGAGAGACTTTTGAACCAAATCATTGCAAACCAAAGCTGTATCTATGGGAACATCAAAACAGGTCCAGAATCCATTTACCTTAGCTGCCGCTGGAAGACACCATGATAAGAGACACAGCAACAAGGCGAAGCTGATGTTCTTGGAATGGTTAAGAGATTTCATGGCGCAATGCATCCAGGGCTAAATTGTCCCGCACGAATTCGTGCAAGTTTGGTTGTTCGGAACCTCTGAGGACGGTGCCAATGTTGTGAAATCAGTTATTGGGAGAAAAGATATGTGGTAATTGTTCAGGCGACGGTCATATAAAACGGCGCAAATCCCATCGTTTACTACGTCCAAAAAACCGCGTACTGCAAATCAACTGAGGGTTTGGACGATGGACAGATAGTAAGTTGCAAGGTACAAATTCCAGAGGCAGGAACAAATATCACGAGCAGCGTTGCTGACAATTGTGATAATCAGATTTGAGGAAAACCTGGTTTAAAAAAGTAAAATCCTGCAGGAATAATTCTGCAGGATTTTGATTTCAATTCGTTTTGCCCGGAGGGCAAAATACCTTTTATTTCAAAAGGGTGACATCGCCCCTGATAATATCTCCGTTTGCGATATCTAGCCGCAGGATGTAATAATAGGTAGCCTGTGGCAAATCTTTCCCACTGTCGTTGGTTCCGCTCCAATCGTTCAAATAGGGTTTGGCCTGGTAAACAATGTCTCCCCAACGATTGAAAATAATGATTTCATTATCGGGAAATTCTGAGGGCGGATTATTGAGGAGAATGTCGAAAACCAGCTGGTCGTTCAGACCGTCTCCATTGGGTGTGATGCCATTGGGCACTTCATCACATCCGATATCACTGTCATTGGCTTCCACAATGATTTTTGCCGAAGCCGTATCACAAATTTCGGGACACCCGATACTGCATATTTCATAGTCAAAATCAATTGTGCCGGCAAAGCAACGTTCGCGTACAAAGAGCACATCTCCATCCGCAGGTATAAGCGTGCCGCCGAACACGGGCGATGAAAGGATGCTCAAGTCCACACCCTGACTCCCGAAATGGTCGTTATCGAGCAAGTTCATGTGTGTGGTATCTCCGGCCAGCGGTCCGAGATTCACGAGGTCGGCAAAAGCAGATACCGAAGCCTGGTCCACCTGAATGGACGCTGAATCGGAAGAATAGTTTTCGCAATGGCCGATGGAAAGAGTCCATACGAAAGTATTGTTACCGGCATTCAGTCCGGTAGCCAACGTGGTAGCCGCCGTATCGAATTCTATATTGGCACCCGTGGTGTTGGTCCATTGACCAGTAGCACCATCGGGCAGGTTGCCGAGCAACATGGCCTCATCGGAACAAGGGTCGCCATCCACCGTGGCAGCGGCCTGGTCGCCGTTTGCAACGGCGGTGACTTCTATTTCATCGGAATTTTCACAGTTATTGCTGCCGTCGAATACGGTCAGTGTATACACGCCGGGACCTGTGACATCCACCATCAGATCGCTACCTATTACCATTGCATTGGCATCAGTCCACAGATAAGTTATCTGGTCCCCGGTACTGCCGGTACCGGTAAGTGTGAGTAAGTCGTCTGTGCAGCCAAACCCGGCATCGGGGCCAGCATTAACGTCGGGCAACAGCGCGTTGCTAATTACTTCTGCGGTATCCGAGGCTTCGCAACCGTTCTCATCTGAAACTACCGTGAGGAGGTATTGGCCGGGGCCAACTACAATATCCAAGTTATGGATGTCTGCCATATCGATGCTACCGGTAACGGCAGACCAGGTTAGGGTGGTACCGTTCACGCTGGATTGAGCAGCGCTCAAATTGCCGAGTGTATCAATGCAATCCGTAAAATCATCAACACCGGCGTCAGCAACCGGCGGTATTGTATCCACACCTATCGCCACAAGATCGGCACTCGAACAACCGTTGTCATCCGAAGTCACGGTGAAAACATAAGTGCCTGGTTGGGAAATAGAAGGGTTAAAAGAATTGGGATTCACGATGTTCAACCCTCCGGGGATGGAAGTCCATTCAACCTGTACACCGGAAGGTAGCGACGTACCATTTAAAACGAGGGACTGCACTGCGCAGGTCAGTGTGCTATCGCTACCGGCATCAGCAGGAGGTGGCAACGTATTATCCAAAACCATCACGGTATCTTTATGCAAACATCCTGTGAGCGTGTCCAAAACGGTCATAATATATTGCCCCGTGCAGGACACTACCGGTGTAGCTGAGTTGGCATTCTGGATGCAGTTTAGGGAAGGCCCCGACCATTGAATGACGAGGTTGGGGTTGTTGGTATCAGCGCTACCCTGCAGCATTACTTCAGTCATTGCACATGTTATCGACTGCCCGGCTCCGGCATTAGCTACCGGCGGTACGGTCCAATCCTCCACTACCACAAACACTGAATCCTGGCAACCGTTAATCGTATCAGTTACCAAATATTGGTAAGAACCCGGGGCCGTCACCATGGCAGTTATAGAATCGGTGAGGAACATGCCGCTACCATCCATCCATTGTTGGGCAAAGCCCAAACCAAAGGACGACCCTGTGCCATCGAGAATAGCTTCTCCATCGGCGCATGAAATAGGGCCATCGGCTACCGCAGAAACCTCCGGAGGAATTGTATTTTCATTTATTATCACTTCGGAAAAGGCCTGGCAGCCGTTGGCGTTGTCTGTCACTTCAAAAGTATAAGTGGCCGCGGCGTCAACAATCGGGCTGGTGGTATTCTGTCCAGCCTGGACATTTCCTCCTGGTGTAAAACTCCAATTGTAGCTGTAATTGCCACTTCCCGAAATAACCTCTCCATCCAATTGCACAGCATCGATGGCGCAGGTGATGGTTTTATCGGCTCCGGCGTCTATGGATGGCTTGAGCGTATCTCCTTCCACCATGACAAAATCCTCTGCCGTGCAGCCATTGAGTGTATCTGTTACAACAAGGCTGTAAGTTCCCGGGGCACATATGGTGGTGGAAGCAGAGGTAGTGTCGCCACAAATCTGACCCGGCCCCATTGGTGACCATTGGTAAATGTATTGAAGGCCCACGGAAGAACCACTGCCATCAACCGGAACTGAGGGGTCGTTGCACCCGATGGTGGTATCCGGTCCTGCAAGTGCAAATGGTGGCTGCATATCAACGGCTACAAATACGCTATCGGTGGCAAAGCAGCCCGTGGCTGGTGCTGACAATGTGAGGTAATACATGGCAGAAGTAGTGACCGTAGGTGTCAGAAATGTTTCAGTTCCCGGAACCAGGTTCCCACCGGGCCCTGCGGTCCATTGAATGTCAAAGCCGAATGAGGATAACGAGCCATCGAGTTCGACAGTATCGGCTTTGCAGGTCAAGGTAGGGGCTGCACCAGCGCTGGCCTCCACGAATGGCACCTGCGGTGCGGAGATGCAGATTTCGTCCGTAGAAACACAACCCGTGTTCGAATTGGTAACGGTGAGGCGGTAACACGAACCTCCAATAATCTCCGGATTCATATTATTTTCTCCGCCGGGAATTATGAGGCCGCCACCGGAAATGGGTTCCCATAAATAGCTGATACCCGGCCCGGAAGACGAGCCGGAACCGTTGAGTGTTAAAAAGAAATTGCCGCAGGCAAAAGTAGTATCTGCGCCTGCATCCGCAATAGTCACATTGGCGGTGTACCCCACCGTGAATATATCTTGTAAAGACAGGCCGGGGTTCTGTGCATCCGTAATGGTCACAAAATAATTGCCGGCAGCGAGATTCAATTGGTCTTCCGCTGTAGGTACAACTCCAGTGCCCGACCATTGGTATAAATAATTGCCAGAACCTCCAGACACGGTGATGTCGATAGCTCCGCTTTGGTCGGAGGGGCATTCGATGCCGGTGATAATCTTGTCCACCAACGCCAGCGAGGCACTGACGCAAACGGAACCCTGTACTGCAGTCAGTCCGAGATTGGAATCTCCGGTAGTGGCAGTGGTCACCTCTATGGGTGCAGGAAAATCCGAAATGCTCAGGGCAGAACAATCTCCGGAGCTGCCCGTCACGTTGAAACAAATCTGGAAGATGCTGGCTCCGTCAGGCACGCTGGTGCCCAGCACCTGGTTGCCGGCACTCCAATCGATGATGAGTTGGCCATCCTGAATGAGCAATGCATTGTCGTCATAGCTGGCGGGGCTGAAGTTCGCCAGGTTGCCGGTGGCCAAAATAGTGTCGTATTGCAACACCGTTGGGTTCCAGTTCAAAGAATACTGCATGTTGGTCAGTTGGAGAAAATTCTCCACCGTCACGTCGAGACAAACCTGGCTGTTGGTGCCGGAAATGACATCGGGCAAGGTGGTCACAAAACTCAATGGATTGAGTGTGCAAACCTGTCCCGGCTGGCCGTTTAGCCCCACGTTGGTACCACTCGATTGCGTCGTTTCTATGTTGATATTATAGGGTATATCGGAAAACCAAATTGAGGTACAATCGCCAGGGTCTCCCAAAACTCTAAAGCACATGGTGTAAATGCTTGTGCCATCCGGCGAGGTCGTCCCCGCGCCATTGGCCCATTCCACACCCACAACGCCGAGCGTTTGGGCCTGGGCTTCGTAAAAATTTGAGCCGTCGAGACCGGGAAGATTAAAGCCCTGAACGCCGATATATTTTAAAACATTCGGTTCCCAACTCACCGTGTACAGCATGCTGGTTATTTCATCGAAATCCTGTACTGAAAAGCTGATGCATACAGTGTCGCCAGGGTTCGCGTCGGTAGAAGAGGCCACAATCGTTGGCCCGAGTAGTTGGCAAATGGACACCAACCCATTATTGTTATTGATGCCTATATTCTCCACCGGGGGACCAAATTGTTCCACATAAATGGGGTTCACCACAGAAATAGTGCTGTTGGAACCGCCGGTACCGACAGCCTTAAAATGCAGCCGCATGATAATAAAATCATCGTTCAGCGAACACGCAGGACCGAGAGAAGTCCAATTCACTTTCACCAAGCCTGGTGTATTGGCATTTACCGAACTTTGAAAGAAAAAGCAACCGCCCGATTGCGGGTATGTGACTTTTGGCTGCTCCAGCTGAATTACATTTTTGTTCCATTGAAGATTGAATTCCAATTTTGAGACATTGTTGAAATTGGATGCTCGCACATCCACGGTGAAGCTCTCTCCCGGACACACATTTTTATCGTCTATTGTGAGGTTGATGCCGTCGGGGTTGAAACAATTAACCACTACATTTCCCTCATTCTGGAGAAGGCCTATGTTGGTGCCACCCATTGTCCCGGCGATGTTATTGACTACCTCGATGGGGGCCGGGGGGTTGTCGGAAACGTACACCGCCGAGTTTTGACCGCATACCCCTATTATCTTAAAACACACTTGCAAAATCTGGGTGCCATTTGCCAGTGTTTCACCAGAGCCCGTGGTGTTCCACGAAAGATTGAGAATGCCGCTGCTGACCTGTGTAGTGCCTATATTAGCCATGGAGAATTGTGGTAAACTCATAGGTGTGGCACCTTGATACTCCAACACTGCACTGTCCCATTTTATGGCGTATTGAAAGGCGATGATGTCGTCAAAATCTTCCACATTGAAATCGAGACACACGATGTCGTCCGTAAAACCATCAGCTGAAGAAACGTTGATGGTCAGCGGTGGCGTACCAATTGAAATAAATCCAGAATTGATAAACTCCCCAATGTCGTTGCAGTTGGCGTTCAAACGGGTTACATATCGTTCGAGCGGGTCATCAGTGATTTCAACCAGTGTGTGGTTTCCATATAAGCCCGTTGTCATAAAACAAATTGTGAATAGTACCTCATCGTCAGGCAAAGTGACACCGCTGGTAGCCGTGCCGCAAGGTTGCCCATTCGACCAATCGAAAGTGATGATGCCCATACCCGACTGGTTGGTACCAAAATCACTGAGGTCTAATCCCGGCACAGCGGGGTTCAAATTGCTGATGCTTTGGTAATCGACCACCCCGGCATCCCAGTTGATAGAAAAACGAACGCCGAGTATGTCGGTAAAATCCTCGACTTTGAGGTCCAGGCAAACCAGTTCGCCAGCGTTAGCCACGTATTGTTGGGGTGAGAAGGTGAAGGTGGGTTGTGCATATGCGCGCTGCAGAGCTATGGAACTGCAAAAGAGCAGCAGGAGGTATATCCTTCTCATGGTGTAACTCATTTTTGGGACGTTATTAATGTTGTGTAATCGGGTCATACTGATTTTAGATAAAAAATAGCGCTCCATGTGTTTTGTCTTCCGTTGAACTGCCGGCGTGCAACTTTATTTTTCCAAAGAATAGGAGATGTTGATTTCGTGTGAACCTCCGGTATAGGGACCGAATGAGCTGAACGAATAGTCAAATCCGTAGCCGACTTTCAGAGTGTTGCCGAAGCCTAAATTTTCTCCCAACAAGAACCCCGCTTCGAGGTGCAGGGTATTCGATGTGGCCCCGCCTGCACCAATCCAAAAATTCTGAGCCATTTGGTAGCGCAAGTTAAAGTCGAGGTTGACGGGGGCGTTGGGTGTGTATTTTATCCAAACAGAAGGCTCCAGAAAGCCCTCGTCCCTTAAAAATTTATACAGTCCCAGCATACCGTAAAAATGCTGCACACGCTGGGTCAGAAACTCGCCGTTTTCGGTTTTGTATGTCAGGTCTAACCCCACCACCTGCGGCACCGAAATGCCGCCATAGAGGTAGTCATCATCGAAAAATCCACCATCGAGCAGGGTGTATGCAAAGACCCCCACTCCAACGTCCGGATACAACTTGTTTTGATCCTGCGTACCGAGAATATCCCCGTCATCGCGGAGGCTGATTTCAGAGGCATTCACCCGGTATTGCACGGCACCGAAACTCAAACCGATGGAAATGCCTCCATAGTAGGGGTCATCGGTGAGCAACCCACCGATACGGCCATACAAACCGGTAAATCCGGTTGGACCGGTTTGGTCGTTTATGAGATACCCGCCGGCGAGCAGGTTAACCGCACTTCCGTTGTCAAACAGTAAATCGCCCCGCAATGTGGACGTCACCGGTGAATTTTTGATGCCCTGCCATTGGGCACGGTGTGTGGCTCCGAAGCTCATGTTGTTTTCAAAAGCCAAAAAATCACTCCCAACGGCGGCAGGATTGATGATGGTCTGATTCTCCCGGTACTGTGAAAAAAGGGAAAGTTGCTGTGCTAAAAGGCTGGAACTCAAGCCCATAAAAAGGCATGAGAGATACGTCTGTAATCTGTTCATGGGACATGTAGTTTTGGTGGGGCCAAAGGTACAAATTTTCCCGGCCGCGCACCGTCTTACAGATAAAAAAACTCTATTTATGTAAAAAATCATTCAAATACATAGGAAAGATTTTCGGAGGAGATTGCCAAATGGAAAATGAAACACATAAAATTTTATTACATACTATCATTGTGCCAAAACTGGTGCTTCTTTACCAGATTTCAGCACCTGTTATTTTCCCGGAAGACAAATTGTTAGCTTTGCCGCCTGAAACAAACATCTTATTTACTCATGTTACGCATATTACAAAAATCGGGACCCAAAGTCGCGCAAAGCAGGGCCAAAGCAGTAGCTGTCGCTATGGAGCTTTGCGAAAACTTCGCGATACATTGCGGGCGTCGTCTTTGCGTAACTTCAGTTATTTAGAAAAGATATGCTAACCGCCATTTCTCCCATCGACGGGCGCTATGCCGCCAAAACAAAAGAACTCGTTGCCTACTTTTCAGAATTTGCACTCATAAAATACCGGGTGCTGGTGGAAATCAAATATTTCCGGGCACTTTGCGAATTGCCCCTGCCGCAATTGGCAGACGTGCCTCCTTCCGCACTCACAAAACTCGACGAGGTGGCTGCCCGGTTCAGCACCAGTGAAGCCCAACGCATCAAAGCCATCGAGAAAACCACCAACCACGACGTGAAAGCCGTGGAATATTTTCTGAAAGAGGAATTCGATAAAATGGGACTGGGAGCCTTCAAAGAATTCATCCACTTCGGCCTCACCTCGCAGGACATCAACAACACGGCCACGCCTCTCTCGCTGAAAGAGGCCATCGGGCAGGTGTACACACCCATAATTAATAAGGTGCGAAACCGAATCCATGAAATGGCGGTGGAATGGAAGGACGTGCCCATGCTCGCCCGCACCCACGGGCAGCCCGCCTCCCCCACCCGGCTCGGCAAGGAATTCATGGTGTTCGCCGAGCGGCTCGACGTGCAATTGGCACAGTTGAACAGCCTGCCGTTCAGCGCCAAATTCGGCGGCGCTACCGGCAACCTGAACGCCCACCACGTGGCCTATCCCGGCACAGACTGGGTGGCATTCGCCAATGATTTTGTAAAAAACAGACTCGGCCTCGAACGCTCCCGGTTCACCACCCAAATCGAGCATTACGACAACCTCGCCGCCGTATTCCACGCACTCAGCCGCATCAATACCATCCTCACCGACCTGTGCCGCGACCTGTGGACCTATATCTCGATGGAGTATTTCAAACAAAAGGTGGTGAAAGGGGAAATCGGGTCGTCGGCCATGCCGCATAAAGTGAACCCCATCGACTTTGAAAACGCCGAGGGCAATCTCGGCCTCGCCAACGCCATTTTTACACATCTCGCCGCCAAGCTCCCCATCTCCCGCCTCCAGCGCGACCTCACCGACAGCACGGTGCTCCGCAATATCGGGGTGCCGGTGGGTCATACGCTCATCGCCTTTCAGTCCATCCTCAAAGGCATGGACAAGCTGCTGCTCAACCCATCGAAATTGGAGCAAGACCTCGAAGACAACTGGATGGTGGTGGCCGAGGCCATTCAAAATATACTGCGGCGGGAAGGTTTTGACAAACCTTACGAAGCACTGCTGGCCCTCACCCGCGGAAAGGCCTCCGTGACCAAAGACGACATCCACCGTTTCATCGGCGGACTGCCGGTCAGCGAGGAGGTGAAAGCGGAGATGAAGAAAATATCGCCGCAGAATTACACGGGGGTGTAAAAGCAACGCAGGCAGGGTTCGAAACTCTGCCTGCGTTTGGCACCCACTTATTTCACTACAATAAATTTCTCCGACGCCCGCACCACCCCCTCCTCAACATACTGCAAAAAATACACCCCTGGCGCCCAGTCCCACACCGGCACGATGTACGTGGCACCGGGCCGGTCGCTTTGGAAGGCTTTCATCAGCCTGCCCCCGGCGCTGACGATGCGGAAGCCGGCCTCCCGCACCGGGCGGGGCGTGCGCAGGTAGAAGTTGAGGTAGTCGCTGGCGGGGTTGGGAAAGATGGCGAGGGAGATGGCCGGCTCCCCGCCGCCGGGTTCTTCGGTGGCGGTATAGCAGCCGGGCACGAGGCAGCCGTACTCGTCGAGCTTGAGCAGCCACGCTTGCTGGGGGATGACGGCGCCACTGGCAAGGTCACGAGACTCACCACATAAAATATAGCCGCCGTCGGGAGTTTCCTTAAGGTCGTAAATTTTGTGGTCGCTTGGTGTATCTGCTGTGTAGATGTAAGTTCTCGTCCAAATACTATCTCCACTATTGGATACCTTTGCAAGCCAACCCCTATTGGAACCCCATACGCCAGGGGGCGTTGGGATTTTGGCCATCCCTGCGAGAATGTAGCCACTTCCATCCGATAACCGTATTACGTTGGTGGTTCTTGATATACTGGTGAGCAAAGGTTCTTTAAAAGTCAGCTCCCATTCGATTTCCCCATCGAGGTTCAGTTTGAAAACGTACTTATCGAAATACACCACGTTCACCGAGGGGTGGTCTATCTCGGTGCCCACCCCGGAGGCCACCACGAGGCTGCCGTCGTCTAAGAGCACCATGTCGTTGGCGGCGTCCCGCAGGCCGGAATCTATGGGGCTGAGGTATTGCCATTTGATATTACCAATGGAGTCAAGTTGTGTTATCCATGTTTGCCATGTGTAGTTTTCTACAACCAAATTGGTATTATACCGTCTTGCTCCAAGAATGATTTTTTTTTCACTGTCTATAATGACAGACTCCGGCACTTCCCATAATGTGTTTCCCAATATTTTTGACCAGACAATAGAGCCGTCATCCGATGTTCTGACTACATAAATATCCGAATTCTTATATATTCCGTTTGGTGGCATACCAATTTGACAAATGAAAATATATCCACCATCAGGGTAAGGGGTCATTGCGCGAGCGCGTATAAAATCATATTGTGGATAAAAGGGGTTAGTAAATGTTATTGTATTGATAGTGTCTCCGTTTGAATCGTATCTGAACAGAATAGCTCGCATTAGAGAGTCCCTCGATTGACCTGCTACTGACAAAGTGCCATCAGGTAAGATTGTAAGGCTTTTATACCAGGTCTCATAAGCTTTTTCTGCACTGGTAACTGTCTTATTAAAAACCTGATTGCCATCAATATCAAATTTTACAAAAATATTCCCGGCTCTGAACGGAGGCACGGAGTCGGCTATCACACCAGTGGAATAATAACAACTATCCGTTACAACAATACTCGTGAGAACGGCAGCAGGGAAGCCAAAGTTGAACCTTTTATTAAAGGTATTCTGTCCTGCCATTGAAATGGAAAAACAAAACAGGAAGAAGAGTAAAAACTGTTTTTTCATGGCTTGGGATTTTATCAGCGCAGCCGGTAGGAATTGCGCAACAACCAGACGCCGGGGCATCCACTCGTACCCAACGTATGCCAAATATCGCAATAATTCCAGGTCCGAATTGCAAGCCGGTTTGAAAAGGGGGCTTACAAATGAAAAAAAGCCGTAACCTTCCCAGCCCCAAATGTTGCCCGCCATGCCGTACAAAAGCCTGCAAGACTGCCTCGCCGACCTCGAGAAACACGGCCACCTGAGAAGAATCGAACAGGAGGTGGACCCCTGCCTTGAAATGGCCGAAATCCAACGGCAGGTGTATGCTGCACAAGGCCCGGCGCTGTTGTTTGAAAAAGTGAAGGGCAGCCCGTTCATGGCGGCTTCCAATTTGTACGGCACCATCGAGCGGACGGCCTTTATTTTCAGGCACACGCTGAAGAAAATAAAAAAGGTCATCGAGCTGAAGAGCGACCCTACCCTGTTTCTGAGGCACCCGGTGAAATACGCCGGGGCACCGCTTACCGCCCTGACGGCCCTGCCCATGAAGGCGAGGACAGCGCCCGCGCTTTATGGCAAAACCAGCATCGGCCGGCTCCCGCAAATCGTGTCGTGGAAAGACGACGGCGGTGCTTTCATCACGCTGCCGCAGGTGCTGACCCTCCCTCCCGGCGACCGGAATATGATGCATTCCAACCTCGGCATGTACCGGATTCAGCTTTCCGGCAACGATTACATCCAAAACAAAGAAATCGGGCTACACTACCAATTGCACCGTGGCATCGGCGTTCACCATGCGCTGTACAACCAAAGCGGCGAACCGTTCCGGTGCGCCATATTCGTGGGCGGGCCACCTTCTCACGCATTTTCGGCCATCATGCCAATGCCGGAAGGCTTGAGCGAGCTGACTTTTGCCGGCATGCTCGGCGGCAGGCGGTTCCGGTACCTCTGGAAAAACGGGTTTCCCATTTCCGCCGATGCGGATTTCGTCATCACGGGCACCATTCGCAAGGATGTGAAAAAACCGGAGGGGCCATTCGGCGACCACCTCGGCTATTACTCCCTGCGCCACGATTTTCCGGTGATGGAGGTAGAAAATGTGTATCACCGCAAGAACCCCGTCTGGCATTTCACGGTGGTCGGCAGGCCGCCGCAGGAAGACACCTCGTTCGGCTGGCTGATTCACCAATTGGTGGAGCCGCTTACGGCAGGTGAGTTTCCCGGCATCCGGGAGGTGCAGGCCGTCGATGCAGCGGGGGTGCATCCGCTGCTGCTCGCCATCGGCTGCGAGCGGTACATGCCGTTCCGGGAGAAAAAGCCGGAGGAAATCCTAACACAGGCCAACCTCCTGCTCGGCAAAGGGCAGACCTCGCTGACCAAGTTTCTCATCATCGCCTGCGGCAATGATCATCCCCATCTCACCACGCACGACTATCCGCGGTTCTTCCAGCACGTTCTCGAAAGAATCGACCTCGGCCGCGATTTGCATTTTTACACCAAAACCACCATCGATACGCTCGACTATTCGGGTTCCGGCTGGAACGAGGGCAGTAAGGTCGTCTTGGCCTGTTGCGGAAAAAAGCGGCGGGAATTGAAGGCCGGACTTCCCCCGGATTTTCAGTTGCCGCCGGGGTTTGCCAACCCCCGGTTTGTGATGCCGGGCATTTTGGCCGTCGAGGCCCCGGAATTTAAGGATGAAAACGGGAGAGCGGATGTGTCCGCATTGGCCGGAGGCCTGAAAAAATACATGGCGTATCTTGAAAAACACTTGCCGTTGGTCTTGCTGGTGGATGACGCTGATTTCACAACGGCCACGCTCAACAACTTTCTCTGGGTGACCTTCACCCGTACCAACCCGTCGCACGACCTCCACGGCATCGAATCGCATTTTGAAAACAAACACTGGGTGTGCCGGGGTGCGCTTCTCATGGACGCCCGGAAAAAGCCGCATCACGCGCCCGAGCTTATCTCCGATGCTGCCGTGAAAAGCAAGGTAGAACAAATGCTGGCGGAGATTTAATAGTTGAGATGGGTGAGGGAGCAAAGGGATTTATTCTGATATTCAACATACTCTTTTGGAAAGCTCCCCATAATAAAATGGTAAGGTCCTCGCGGGCATCAAAAAATGAAAGCCCATCAATCAATAAAGACTGACAGGCTCTGCATTCAATTGCTTTTCGTTTTGTCCAAAAGTTGTACCGGATGCCTGGCAACCCAATCAGGGCGCTGAGTTCCCCGATGTTGCAAGGGCCAATTCTCCGGCCGGTTTATCATTCATGTTGAGCAATTCAAGATATTGGTCACGTACTTCCATAAAGGCGGGCAGCACTTCGTCTGGCAGTGGTTTTGCTCTTGGCAAAACTTGTTTTTGAAAGTTAACTTGTCTGCCATTTTTCCAAAAACGGAAGCAAACATGCGGGCCTGTGGCTAAACCGGAACTGCCCACATATCCGATGACCTCACCCTGTGCAACTACTGCGCCTTTTTTTATTCCCTTGGCAATTTTCGACATGTGAAGGTACTGTGTTTCGTAAACCTTGTTGTGGCGAATTTTCACATAGCGGCCATTGCCTCTCGTGTAAGCTGCTTTCTCAACCACGCCTTTTCCGACGGCATAAATTGGCGTACCATATGGCGCCGCGTAATCAGTGCCAAGATGCGGACGTACACGCTTTAAAATGGGGTGCCTGCGGTGCAAACTGTAACGGGATGAGATGCGCGTGTATTTTACAGGTGCCCGCAGAAATGTACTCTGTGCCGGACGGCCTTCGATGTCGTAATAGCCTTTGTAATTTCCCTGTTCGAACCAGAAGACATATGACTCCCGGTCTTCCTGTTTGTAATATGCGGCATAAGCTCTCCCTGCTCCGACGCTTTTATCTTCAATGAAATTTTCGTCGTAAATCATTTTAAATTCATCGCCCTTTTGTGTGTGGCTGAAATCTACTGAAAATTGAAGGGCGTCTTCCATTTTTGTGGCCACATCGAAACCCACACCCAAACCTATAATGGTCTCCCAAAGCGATGCTTGAATGGTACCTTCAATCATGGAACGCTTATGGGTGATTTCCCGCTCGACTTTCGTTACCTTTTTTTCGCCTTTAAGGTCAAAAACGATGTACTCGTAAACGCTGGGCTCAAAAACAAAATGAGAAGGGGCACTTTGACCTTTTGCCGTAAAAAATGCAAAATTTTTCCCAACCCGGAAATTATGGCTGATGTCGAAAATGCCTTTGGAGTTACCCACGAGTTCTTCCACATCCGCTGCACTGATATTGTGGGCGGAGAACAACCCGCCAACTGTCATATTGGACTCCACCACTGCCTCTTCAACGTCAAACGTGTCAACTTCGAAGCCATATTTATAAGTAGGTGCAACGATGGGGAAAGCACCCAATTCCCTGCCTATTAAGATATTTGTTGGTACAAAGGAAGCGCCCATTAAATGACTGCTCTTCTTTGCCGGGAAAAAGATGGCAGCCGCCAAGCCTAATGCAATACCCAGCGTGGTCAGGTACTTTCGTTTGCTTTGAAAAAATCCGGGTTTGGTGTTATTAGCTCGACTTTGTGCGTCCACAGTTTTTAGTTTTTTCAGTGTTTATCCTTTAAAATACAACAGTGGTTGTGCTTAGAAAACCGTCAATTTGTGGTTTTCATTGGTATCGGGAAAATTCTTTGTACGGA
>CAZPHZ010000009.1:0-17761 GCA_964586035.1 uncultured Saprospiraceae bacterium | reverse complement strand
GCCGCCGTACGCAAATGGACGCCGAAAGAAGATGCGTTGATGAAACGGGAATATCCCCGCCATTCGGTGAAGGAAATGGCAAAGCTGCTGGATCGTTCCGAGGGATCCATTCGCGGACGAACCCAGGCCCTGGGCCTCTCAATATTTTACACCATGAAATTTGGCGTTGTTATTTTCCCTGGCTCGAATTGCGACCACGACATGCTTCACGTTTTGCGCAACGTGATGCAGCAGGAAGTAGTTGAACTTTGGCACAAAGAAACCTCCTTGCCCAACTTTGGCACCTCCGACTGTGTGGTATTACCAGGTGGATTTTCTTACGGTGATTATCTGCGGGCAGGTGCCATCGCCCGTTTCTCGCCCCTGATGAACGCCGTGATAGATTTTGCCAACGGCGGCGGACATGTGCTCGGCATCTGCAACGGGTTTCAGGTGCTTTGCGAGGCAGGTCTGCTTCCGGGTGTTTTACTGCGCAATGAGCGCCAGAAGTTTATTTGTAAAAATACCTGGCTTAAAGCAGCGACTCAAAACTCGGCACTCACAACCCGCACCTTGCCCGGTGTGCCCCTAAAAATCCCCATCGCCCACGCCGATGGCCGGTATCACGCCGATGAGGCTACCCTGCAAGACCTCGAAGACAACGATCAGATTCTTTTTAAATACTGTGACGAAAATGGCGAGCTGACGCCAGAGGCCAACCCCAATGGAAGCCTCCACAACATAGCCGGCATTTGCAACAAGGGCCGCAACGTGTTCGGCATGATGCCACATCCGGAACGGGCTTCCGAGCTCGCACTCGGTAACGACGACGGGAAAATACTCTTCGAGTCGCTCGTGGAAACTGCCCGGGTAGAAGCTTTGGCCTGAGACCCCGTTGCTTTTGCAACATTGCCTGGATAGGTTCGTAACAAAAACTGGTGTGGCCTCCCGTTTCGCCATTCCTTAGTACTTTTGAAAATTAACTTGCACTTCAGGCCTTTGGCCTAAACCTTGAATGACTGACAATTTTACCTGGAAATGATTTATTCCAATACTGAAATAGAACGATTTTATTACTACTGAAATTCAGAAACTCTAACGCAACACTGTATCATGAAGTCGAAAATTGTACTGTGGGGCAATGATGCCCAGGATGAAAAGATTCTTATCGCTATCGCACTGCGAGCCGAAGAAAACAAAATTGACATCTGGACCTTTCCGGAATCCGTAGCCACGGAGGACTTTTACCAACAGATGATGAAAGAATGGCGCGATGGTGCGGGATTGGAATTCCCCGAACCGCACACCCATCTCGAACGGGAGTTATCCGTCACAGAAAGCCTATTGCCCGATGACATCAAAGTGGAGCGCACCGACGTGGTGCAACGCGCACAGACGGAGTGGCACTTCATCGTGCTGTCTTCCAAGCTCCACCAGGCCTATGCTTCGGAACTCGAAGAGCTTAAAGAAAAAGTGGAAAAGTTGGAAGAGTTTGACTCGGCTATGTGGGGTTCGCTCAAAGAGTTTTGGGGAAAACTGCAAGAGCAGGTGCGCGAACGCAACCTCTTTCGCGACCATGCCGACAAGCTCCGCAACCATACCAACGCATTGTTTTCAAAAATGAAAGAACTGCGCTCAAAAATGGACAGCGAGTTCGAGCAGGTTTCAAAAGAAGCACACGATAAGTTCCTGGCTGCCATTGAAGATATTGAAAAGAAAATGAGCGAGGGTTCGCGTCTACGAGGTCTTTTTGAGGATTTGAAGAAACTGCAAAACGATTTCCGCGATACCAAATTTACCCGCGAGCACCGAAGTCAGGTTTGGGACAAGCTCAACAATGCTTTCAAAGAGGTAAAACAAAAGCGCTTCGGCAACCGAAGTGACGATGGTTCATCGCAACACCAACGTCTGCAACGCCGGTACGACGGACTCATTTCTGCCATTAAGAAAATGGAAAGTTCTATCCATCGCGATAGAAAAGACCTGGAGTATCAACAACATAAAATCGACACCACACACGGCCAACTGGAAGCACAGATAAGGCAAGCTAAAATAGTGATGATTGAAGAGCGCGTCCGCTCCAAAGAAGAAAAGCTCACTGAGATGCAGGCAACCCGGGTCACTTTGGAAGGCCGGCTGAAGCAGATGGAGCAACGGGAAGCACGTCAAGCCGCAAAAGATGCTGCCCGGCAAAAAATTGCCGTCGAAATGAAAGCAGCTGCCGAGGCTCGCAAGGCAGATGCTGAAAAGCTCGACAAAGCCGCTGAAGAAATTACCGAAGGTAAAAAATCCACCTCCGATGATTCCGTCATCGAGGCAGTGAGTGCCACTCTCGGCGAATCTCTGGAAGATGTGGTCGATACCGTTAAGGCCGTGGCATCCGTCATCAGCGGAAAAATCGAAGACGCCATCGTGGATTTAAAAAACGACATAATGGAGCCTGAGACAACCAATCCGGCTGCCGAAGAAGAAGCCTCCAATGCCAAACCTGCCGAACCTGCCGAACCTACTGAACGTGCAGAAACCCCGAAAAATGCCGGAGAACCAGCGGTAGCGGATAGGAAGGAAGAGACAGTTGATACTGATAATGAAGCAGAGAACAAAGTAGAAGAGAATTAAGAGCTATTGCTTAAGACAAAGCCCCTCAAGTGCTTCGCTTGAGGGGCTTTTTTTTGGCAAATGGGACCTATTTTTTTCGTTGCGTTACATATAGAACCAGCTCTTCCAAAGCATTCCGGGCCTCTGATTCCGGGAAGGTGTGCAAAATTTCAAAGGCCTTGCTGCTGTAATGCTCCATTATATCGCGGGCATATTCAAGGCCTCCACTGCGTTGAACAAATTCGATGACCTCCCGTACTTTTTCGGGTTTGGTGTGATGCCGTTTCACCAGGTTCATAATGTGCCTTTTATCAGATTTGGAAGCTTCACGCAGGGCAAAAATCAGAGGTAGTGTCAGCTTTTTTTCCTGAATATCGATGCCGAGGGGTTTTCCAACATCGTCGGCACCAAAGTCAAATAGATCGTCTTTGATTTGAAAAGCGATACCGATGTGCTCGCCAAAAAGGCGCATCCGTTCTACGGTATCTTCATCCTTGCAGACGGAAGAAGCACCCGCACTACAAGCCGCTGCGATAAGCGAAGCTGTTTTTTGCCGGATGACGTCGAAATAAATATCCTCGCTGATATCGAGGCGGCGTGCTTTTTCGAGTTGCAATAATTCCCCCTCGCTCATAGCCTTAACCGCATCGGAGAGGATTTCGAGGAGCCGGAACTCCTTTTTCTTTAGCGCCAATAGCAGTCCCTGAGCCAACAGGTAGTCCCCAACCAACACGGCCACTTTATTTTTCCAAAGAGCATTGATGGATAAAAACCCGCGGCGTTCGAAGGCGTTGTCCACCACGTCGTCGTGCACGAGAGTGGCTGTGTGGAGCAGCTCTACCAAAGAAGCGGCGACAAAGGTGGCATCGCAAATTTCGCCGCACACTTTGGCGCTCAAAAATACAAACATCGGGCGCACTTGCTTGCCCTTGCGACGAACGATGTAATACATAATCCGGTCCAGCAAGGGCACATGGCTGTACATGGCCTCTTTGAAATGCTGCTCGAACCGGACCAAATCCTTTTCG
This sequence comes from uncultured Saprospiraceae bacterium, assembly GCA_964586035.1. Classification (GTDB taxonomy): domain Bacteria; phylum Bacteroidota; class Bacteroidia; order Chitinophagales; family Saprospiraceae; genus UBA6168. The sequence goes on along the minus strand of CAZPHZ010000009.1, from coordinate 14,156 downwards.
ATGGGCTGCTTTATCGCCTTGAGGGAATTCTTCATGGCGGTCGTTCTGTTTGCAGCAAAAGTACTCGAATTGGGGAGGGTATTTAAAACAGGTACCTAAAAATCGAAAGTTTGGGGTAAATACGCTTTGGGGGGAATTCCAGCTGCCGGGTAAAAATGTCCAACTTTTGATACCTTTGGCACCTGGTATTTCAACCATTCACCAACATATTTGCCACGTGCTCAGGTTTTTCCGTTCCAACCAAATTTTCACTTCAGTACTGCTAATATTTTACATCGCAGTATTGCATGGCTCTGTATTTTGGGCTCCCTTCAAGTGGACACCAGTGGGGCAGGGCATTTTCTGCGAGTGGCTATATAAGTGGATCGGTTCTCAAACTACCATTGCACATATCGTTGCAATTTGCCTTCTTATGGTCCAGGGTTTTATGGTAAATGGGCTGGTGATTAATCAACGGCTTTCAAACGAGGTAAATTTATTTCCGGGCGTGTTTTTCGTGTTGTTGTCTTGCGCAATACCTGATTTTCTTTACCTGTCTCCAATAATACTGGGAAATACTTTCTTCCTTCTGGCATTGCTTCAATTGTTTGAAATTTACAAAGTTCCTGCTTGCGCTGACAAGATTTTCAACGCAGGATTGTATGTGTCAATTGCGAGTTTATTTTACTTCCCATTCCTGATTTTCGTAGTAGTGCTGATGGTGGGTTTAAACGTCCTCCGAGCCTTTAAACTGCGGGAACAACTCATGATGCTCTGTGGAATTTTGGTGCCCTACCTTTTGCTGGGTGTGTTCTTTTTTTGGCACGACCGGTTCAATTACTTTTGGGAAATGCAGATAGGCCGCAATGCTGATTTTCTGAACTTCGGAATAACCCTTTCTACGAGCACCTATTTGAAATTAGGTGCTTTTGCCCTGTTAATATTAATGGTGCTTTTCAACAGCAGCACCTATTTTCAGAAGAAAAATATTAAGGTTCAGAAGAAAATTGTCATTTTAAATTGGGTATTGGCAGGTGCCATTTTCTCTTCTCTTTTTCAATCTACCGTCACCCTTGAGCACCTTTTGCTCATGGCTGTTCCCGGCAGCATCTTCATGGCTTTGACCTTCACAACCTTGAAGTCGCAATGGGCCGAAGCCCTTCACTTCATCCTGTTCATTTCGGTGTTGGCCATGCAACTCATTCCCTGGATGATGTAAATGAGCTTATGCTTTTTTCAGATTGAGATAATCAAGGTAATAAATCACCTTTAAAGACAAACTGTTGCTTTGTGGAAGCCCGGTCAGATTTCTCACCCCCTTTTCATATGAATAGAGTACGTCTTCCTGCTCGCTGCTGAAGGAGGAAGTATTATTTTTCCAAACAATGTAAATATCACTGCCTGGGGCAAAGCGCCAGCGATAAACTGCGTCAATTGTAAAAGCGTTAAAACTGTTGTCGCTGAAATCGCTGTAAGAAGTATTTTCGAGACGGCCCATTTCATCCAACAGGCCGAAACTGTTATATTCTGCTTTAGACCAATAATGCCGCACCCGGAAGGAAAGCGACATGCGATTGCTAAAAATGTAATTTGTGCTAAAGATGTTTTCCACTGTTACATTATCGCGGATACCGAAGATGATTCCACCATCGCCTAAAGTGGTCACATACCCAACATCATTTGGAGAAATGGTGGTCTTCATTCGCAATGAAAACGAGAGCCTGTCATTGGCCCGAAGGCGGGGTGATAATCTAAAACTATAACTTTTGCGTCCACTTTCGTCAAATTTTCGAAAGCTGAAATTGCCATGGAAAGCAAACTTCTTCCGGAAATCAGTGGAGGCCCATCCGCCAAATTTGAAATTGGTGGGAAAGCGGTAATAGCGGCTGAAATCGTCCGTGCGCGGTTCGAAAAAATCGAAAGTTTCAACTGGCTCCAAACGCCCAAAAATCCCAAAGGTGAAAATCTTCCTGGTTTGCGCCCAGCCCTCCAAATTCACTGAAAAATCTGAAAAGGCATCGGGGCTATACAGACGGCGGTAATCCGAATCCATGCTGAGATGAGCTTCATTAAATATCCCAAACGGCTCGTTTTTATTGTATTCGAGGCCACCCGACCATACCTTATCGTTGGGGCTGAGTAAAAAACCGATGTCGTTAATATCATAAGCGGCACTCTCTTGGCTATAGCCGATATTCCACCTAAACTTCCCGCTGGTTTTATCAATGAGTGCAAATAATGCATGGCCGAGGCCGGTGGAGTCGGTAAAATATTTTTGACTCACCACCGCTTTCCCTTTTAGGGCATAAGACTGGTGCTTATTGCGAAAACTAAATACCGAGCCTGTGACATTGGCGTCGTAATCGCTGCCCTGCCGCAACACGCTGGTGTTGATAAGGCTGAGGTAGGAGTTGTTTTTCAGGTTTTGGTCAAGAACGATAATATTGTAATTGGAGACGGGGTTCGTGATCACATTCCTTTCACCTCCCGTTTCTACGTTTCGTATAGTTGCTGTGGCCTTTGCCGAAACGGCATTGAAAAAGCCAACGCCAAGCCCCTTGTTTGTTCTACCCGAGATTTTAGTGGCGTTGATGAGTTGCGACTCAGAGGGGTTATTTACCACCTCTTCATTTTCCCCCAGGTCGTCGTAAATGTCATAGCTGTGAAGTGGACGGCCTCCAACGCGGCGTGAATAGAAAAGGCCACCTTTATTAAATAGCTCGGTACCTTCGGTAAAAAACTGCCGGTTTTCATCGTACCGCACCTCGAAAGGCGAGAGGTTGAGCACCTCATTATCGGAGCGCACCTGTCCAAAGTCGGGAATCAGAGTCATATCGAGCGTGAAAGCATCATTGATGCCGTATTTGATGTCCATGCCACCGTTGAAGCTGCGCCCCCAACTGCTTTTCGGGATGTTATTTTTATCGTAATAGTTTTCTGCATAAACCGAAAAGAAAGGCGTGGCAGACAAGCGCACCGGAGATTTTATTTCGGAGATACCACCGATTTCACCGCTTTGGTTGAGGTAGCCCGAGATATCGGGGTTCACTTCATTCCAATAAGAAGTCTCACGAAGGCGGCGAATCTGGCGGGCGAAGTTTATGTGCCACACCTGTTCACCTGTATTGGGGAATCGAATGGCTGAATAGGGAATTTTCATTTCCACGACCCACCCCTCATTAGTGATGCGGGCCTCGCTGTCCCACACGGCATCCCAACTGCGCTCCCCGGAATACACGAGACCTCCAAAGCTGCCCATGCCACCGGAATTTGCCGAGAATTTGGTATCGAACTGAATTCCTGCCGGTGTCACGATAAAACCTACGCCGTTGTTGCCATCGCGATAAGCATCTATTACCACGGCAAACCAATCGGTGTTGCCGAGTTGGTCACGCTCGCTCATTTCTTTCAAAATGCTGTCGGGTTTGCTATCGCGCAAAAGGACTCCGATGTAGAGAGCCGTGTTGTCGTACACTACTTTCACTTGCGTTGGAAAAGAAGGCCGTGTTCCGGGCTGAGGTTCGTTTTGTACGAAATCTTCGGCAATATCTGCTCCCTGCCAGGCTGCATCGTCGAGTACTCCATCGATATGTATTGAGTGATGAGCCCGTGAGGCTTCAAAATATTTCTTCGGGATGATATTGGGAATCTGAGCCCGGAATACCCCGGAAAAGGCCACAATAAATAGCGTTGTAATCAGGTATCTCATAAACTGAACTTATTGGGGCGCCGGGCACTTTGCAAAAGACGCATGTTTTGAAAACGGCCGTAAAGTTGAAACAAACAGCCCCCCCCGGCTCAAACCTATTTACATTTTAGTAAAACATTAAGATTTTGGCGAATTGTATATTCGCCCGCTTATGGACAATTAGAATGCCCAAAAGTTGCGCACAGCAAACTTATTGGCAGGGAATCTCTTCATTTCACAATTAACCCTTTAATTTGCAAACTTGCGATTTCCGGTAACCTGGAACCGACAATACATAAAATACAACCCGTCTCACGCTGGTGAAAAACCTGATTCCGCATTTCATACAAGAGCAATTGCTGGCCAATGAAAGGCATGGTGATTTCGATGCCTGCACCATGTTTGTGGATATGTCCGGCTTCACCCGGCTCACGGAAGCACTACTGCAAAAAGGCCGGGAAGGGGCAGAAAGACTATCGGTCATTCTCAACGCCATCTTCGAACCTATGGTGCGGGAAGTTTATGAATATGGCGGCTTCATCCCCTACTTTGCCGGTGATGCCTTCATCGCCATTTTCTCTTTTGAAAAATGCGATTGCGGGCCGGAACAATTGCTGGCATTGGCTCAGCGCCAGTTTGTGTTGCTTGACGAGGCCTCAAAAGGATTCAGGAAATTTGAAATAAACATTAAAATAGGCCTTTCTTGTGGCCGCGTAGAATGGGGAATCGTCGGCAATGACCACAAGTCGTTTTATTTCCGCGGGCCCGCCATCCTTGGCTGCGCCGATAGCCAGGGGCTGGCGCAGCAACAGGAGATTATCGCCGACATGGCCTTCAAGCGCAGGCTAACAATGCCTGCAATTATGCACCCATTAAAAAAGGATGGATTCTTTCGCATAGAGGCCCCCATTGCATCTTCCCTAAAGCCAAAGAAAACACCCCCCGCAATTCCTCCCCTGAAAAGAAACATTGCGGCCAGTTTTTTGCCGGAGGCTGTCCTTCAGTTCAACCAGGGAGGTGAATTTCGCACCGTCGTTTCTGTTTTTATGGCTTTTGAGGGGGTAGACACCCATGAACTGCTCGACCAATTCGCACGCATTGTGCTCGACCATATCGACAGCTTTAGCGGATATTTCAAGGAAATTGATTTCAGTGACAAAGGGGGGGTATTAGTGGCCTTTTTTGGAGCTCCGGTTTCTTTCGAAAATAACGTGGAGCGGGCTATGGAATTTGTGACCGCAGTTCAAGATGACCTCCCACCGTTGCAGTTGTCTTGTGCGCTTCGCTTCAAAGCAGGCATCGCCACGGGCATCGCTTACACGGGTATCGTGGGGGGCAATGAGCGGTGTCAGTATGCCGCCGTTGGCAACAAAGTGAATATCGCTGCCCGAGCCATGATGCGGGCTGAATGGGGTGAGGTATTGGTGGATTCCGAGATTCAGAAGAACCGGCATTTCCGATTCCAATACAAAGGCGACATGACCTACAAGGGGTTGAAAGAAAAAATCCCGACATACCAGCTCGCTGGCCGGCACGACGGGCGGCGGAAGAACTTCGAGGGCTCGATGGTGGGCCGCAACAAAGAGCTGGAGCAGCTGGCGGAATTCGGAAGACAGGCTTTTCAGCATTCCAATGCCTGCATCGCTTATGTTTATGGCGAAGCCGGAATCGGTAAAACCCGCCTGTCGTTCGAGCTGCTGCACCAATTGCGTAAGCAACACCAGTTTAGCTGGCTCACCTGCCAAAGTGATCAGATTTTGCGCAAGCCCTTCAATCCCTTCACCAATTTCTTGAAAAGCTATTTCGAGCAATCCTCCGACCATACCTCCTCAGAAAACCTGGAATATTTTGAAAAACAATTCGAGGCCCTGCTGAACGAAATCATCAACCTGAATCACGGCGGTACCGGCCGAATCAAAAGGGAAATCATACGAACCAAGCCGGTGTTGGCAGCTTTGGTAGGGCTAAAAACGAAGAATTCCTTTTGGGAAAACCTCGACGCCAAGGGCCGCTACCAGAACATCTTCGCAGGACTCACGAGCTTCTTTCAGGCCGAAGCACTGCTCCAGCCCCTTGTCATAGAACTGGAAGACGGGCATTGGTTCGATGTGAACTCCATAGAATTTCTGGATGAATTCGTCCGCAACATCAAAGACTATCCCGTTTTTTTACTGGTGACTTCTCGATACGATGACGAAGGCAACAAGCCCCGGTTGTTCGATGACGCCGTTTTGCAAAAGCTCGACCTGCCGCAAATGGAGGTGGATCTGAACATCCTTAACCGCGAGGCCTTGATGGAATTGGCCGCAGAGCGGCTCGGCGGTACCATCAACCCCCACCTCATCGACCTGCTTCAACGGTCCACCAATGGCAACCCATTTTATGCCGAGCAAATGCTCGAATATTTTGTTGAAACGGATATTCTCAAAAACGGCAAAAAAGGATGGTACGTGGGAGATGATAACTCCGGCTTTTCCGAAAGCATTCAGGCGGTACTCACGGCAAGAATAGACCGCCTTTCGAGCTTGGTCAAAGAGACCATTAAGGCTGCAGCTGTCATCGGCCGCGAATTCGAATTGCCCGTTTTGACGGAAGTCATGAAGGGAAACGAAGAACTTATCCGTGAAAATGGCAATGCACAGGCGTTACTGAAAAAGCAGGTACAAACGGCTGAAAGGGCGCAAATCTGGCAGGCCGTAGGTGAGTTGCGGTACATCTTCCGCCATGCCTTGTTGCGGGAAGCTGTGTACGACATGCAGCTTGGCACCCGGCTGAAAGAGTTGCACCGCCTCATCGCCGAAGCCATCGAAAAACTGTATGCCGAAAATTTAGAGCAACGCTACGTGGATCTCGTCTTTCATTATGAGCAGGCCGGTGCGAAATCCAAGTTGCGGTTGTATCTGATGAAAGCCGCCGACTATGCACGGGCCTATTTTCAAAATCACCAAGCCCTCCATTTTTACAATAAATTACTCGACCTCACCGCCCACGAAGACAACCCCGAAGAACGGGCCAAAATTATCCTAAAAAAAGGCAGTATCCTTGAATTGATAGGTCAATGGGAAGAGTGTGAGGCCATTTACCGGGAAGCCCTTCCCGTGGCGCGGAAAGCCGCAAAAAGCGAATTGCTCGGAAGGGTGAATAACATGCTCGGCCACCTTATGATGCTCAAGGGCAATTATGAAGAAGCCAGCGAATTCCTCGAAAGCGCCGCCGCCTTTTTTGGCTCCATCCACAACAATAAAGGTACCTCAAAAGTATACGGCAGCCTCGGAACACTCTATTTCAGGCAGGGGAAATACGAAGATGCCAAACTCTATTTTATCCGCAGCATCCAATTGGCCCAGCTTTATAAACATTCACCGTCCAACGCCCAGATAGTCGCCACGCTCGGCCTCACTTACATGAACCTCGGCAAATACGAGGACGGCATACGGTGGCAACAAAGTCAATTGGACCTTTGCAAACAGATGAACGACCGGCAGGGCATGGCAACCCTTTACGTGAATATGGGCATCGTTTATTTTGAAAAAGGGGACTACGACGATGCGCTGGTGTGTTACCAAAAAGGCATCGCCCTCAGTGAAGAATTGGGGAATAAACAGCTCACTTCCATTGCCATTGGCTGCATCGGCAATGTATATCAGCGCAAGGGGAAGTTTGACATCGCCATGCAGCATTTCGAACGCGACCTCTCGCTGGTGGAAGAACTCGGCGACCCACAAGGGATCTCCATCGCCCTCGGCCTTACCGGCGAGTTGTACAGCGTAATGGGCGAATTCGACAAAGCAATCAGCTATATGCAGCGCAACCTGGCCATCGGGGAAGAGTTGGGCTATAAAAAAGGCGTCGCAAAAGCCCTGAATACCCTCGGCGATATTTATTACTATAAAAAAGAATATAACACTTCGCTCAAATACTACGACCGCTCAATAGAAGTGACCAAAAGCATCGGCAACAAGCTGGTTCTCGGCTTCAGCCTCGTTGAAAAAGGGAAAGTCTTGCTGGCCATGGGTGACCTACCTGAAACATATAACCACCTTCATGAATCCCTCGGCATCGCCAACGAACTCCATCATCCCGACCTGTTGATTGAGGTAAACCTGCTTTCGGCCAGACTTTCCATCGCTAAAGGGGAAAAAGCAGAGGCCGAAGCTACCTTGAAGGACCTGCTGGAACGATACCCCGAAAGAAGCGACCGGGCTGCTATCCATTATAATTGGAGTAAAATAGAACCCGGAACCGCCCACCGGGATGAGGCATTGGCACTGTACAAATCACTCTATGAAAAAACTCCCATGTTCGTATTTAAGCAGAGGATTGATGAGTTGGAGCAGGGCCTGAACAACTGAGCCGAAACCCGAAACCAGACTTTCCATGTTCAACATTATAGAAATCAAAGCACGTTGTACCAGGCCTGAAGATATAAGGCTGATATTGGAAGACAATCAGGCCCACTTCGTGGGAACCGACCACCAGGTGGATACTTATTTTAACGCAAAAAATGGCCGGCTGAAATTGCGGGAAGGGAACATAGAAAACACCCTCATCCATTACCACCGCCCCAACCAAACAGGGCCAAAAAACTCACAGGTGACGCTGTACAAGGCTGCGCCCGGCAGCACATTGAAAGCATTGCTCACAGCCTCTCTAGGTGTCCGCACAGTAGTGAATAAAATGCGGCGTATTTATCTCTTAGACAATGTGAAGATCCATCTCGACCGAGTGGAGCAACTCGGCACTTTCCTCGAAATTGAGGCCATTGACGAGACGGACACCATAGGCTTGGAAAAGCTCGGGGAACAATGCCGGTTTTTCATGGACTTGTTCAATGTAAAGGAAGAGGACCTGGTGCAGGTGTCTTATTCCGACATGATTGAGGCGCTATGATGAATGGGCAGCTTCTAATTCCTCCAATACGGGATGCATTAAATGCCCGATTTTGGAAATAAGGCCCGGAACATCTTCCAGATTTTCATTGTTTTTAGTGGCCATTTCGATGCTTTTGTTCGCCATTGTCATTTCGTCATTTCCAACGAATGCAAGTGTCGATTTCATTTTGTGGCTCACCCGGCTCAGCTCTTCCCATTCGCGGGCAGCGCAGAGTTTTTCCATTTTTTCAAATTCAGAAGGTAGTTCGGTAAGCAGCATTCCGAGCATAACTTCCTCCATTTCAGCATCCCCATCAGCCATGAGGCGGAGGTAGTCTAGATTGATATAAGTGGTAGTCGTTGTCATGTGTTTTAGTTCGTTATGCATCGTGTCGTGAATAACATATCTCTTTGAGAGGGTTGAGAGGGTTGAGAAAGTTGAGAGGGTTGAGTCTAAACTTTCCTCAACCTTCTCAACTTTCTCAACAAGCTATTTCATGCACGTTACATATTTGGCAATCTTTGCGAATAATTCCTCTGGTTCAAAGGGTTTGAGAACAAAATCGTCCATGCCAGCCTCTTTGTATTTGTTGTCTTTTGAAATATGCGCGTGTGCTGTCATGGCCAAAATGGGAATCTTCTCAATTTCGGGCGGCATGTTTTCTCGTATGTATCGAGTGGCCTCAAAGCCATCCATCACGGGCATTTGCACGTCCATCAACACGAGGTCGAAATGGCGGGAGCGGAGCATTTCGATGGCCTCCTGTCCGTTTTCGGCAATAACAAGGTTGATGTTTCTCCATTTTCGTTCCAAAGTTTTCCGGGCGACAAGTTGGTTCATTTTGTGGTCTTCGGCCAACAGCAGGTCAAAAGTGGCATCCTCATCGAGAGCATTGACAGGTGGTAATGCTTTTTGGGCAACAGACTGCTCAACGCCAACTTCCAGCCACAGGTCAAAAGTAAATCGGGAGCCATTCCCCTCCTCACTCGTTGCATAGATTTCACCACCTTGTAATTCGACTAGATTTTTGGCGATGGAAAGCCCCAAACCTGTGCCCTCGTAAATCCTGTCCTTTTGACGAATGCGGGTGAAAGTTTCAAAAATCGTTGATAATTTATCTCGTGGAATGCCGATGCCCGTATCCTCTACGATGAACTGCAACTGCACACGTTCCCCTTCGCTTTGCAATTTTGAAACAAATATTTTGACTGCACCGCTGTCGGTGAATTTCACAGCATTGCCGACTAGATTGTACAAAATCTGGTTGAGCCTGAGTTTATCTCCAACAACCACCGCCGGCACATCCTCCTCGCAAAAGGATTGCAGGTAAATGTCTTTCTCCTCCGCCTTGTACTGCATGACCGATTCTAAATTGGTGAGTATATCGGCCAGGGCGAAGGGCTTTTTCTCTAATACTATTTTGCCGTTTTGTATGGCACTCACTTCAAGGATATCATTGACTACCCCCAACAGAATTTCCGAAGATTCCCGCACGGACTTCACCAGTTGGATTTGCTCTTCCCCCAGTTCTGTTTGTAACAAAATGTGGCTCATGCCCAGTATGGCATTCATGGGGGTGCGCATTTCATGGCTGATGCTCGCCATGAATTGCTCTTTCATTCTGGAGCTTTGCTCAGCCACTTCTTTGGCCTTTCGAAGGCTGTCAGAAAGTTTCCTCTCGGTAATATCCTGGACGATGCCCTGAAACACCGTACTGCCTTCCAGGCTCCGGTTGGCGATACACTGCACAAAGAGATAGCGCGTACTTCCATCCTTGAGGGTGATTGACAGGTCTTTTTTCACCTCTCCCCCATCTTCCGCTTCTCCATGTATTTGTTTTAAAAAATAGAAACAAGCATCCACGTTTTGGAGGTCTTCGGCTAAGGTTTTCTTTTTGAAAGGCTGACAGTCCAGAATGCGGAACATTTCATCACTAGCACTGAAACTATCCTCTTCTGGAAAATACTCCCAGCTGCCGATATGTGCTATTTGCTGGGTTTCTTCCAATCTTTTGAGCACCCGGTTCCGCTCGATAGAAAAGCGAAGGCTTTTAGACAAAGCGTTTGCCTCGAAAGCCCCTTTAACCAGAAAATCCTGGGCTCCGGCTTTTACCGCCCGAAGTCCGAGTTGCTGGTCGGAAAGTCCCGTCAGAACGATAACATTGCTGCGAGGGTAGCTTGAAATGATGCGTTCGAGGGTGTCGAACCCTTTGCTGTCGGGCAGGGTCAAATCGAGAAGAATAGCCAAAAAATCACCCTCGGAGGCCAGGCTTTCCATGGCCTCTTCCAGAGTGGTTTTGTGCACCACCTCGCAGTCGTGAAAATCTGTTTCCAGCAGGTAAATCTCCACGAGCTTGGCGTCGCCGATATTGTCTTCGACGAGAAGAAGTCTATTGGCAGCTTTCTCCTGCGTCAATAGTTCCGGTTTGGCTTCGCTGAACATGTTCATAAGGCCAATACATATTTTAACACGCCCGAAATAGGACACTGCGTTAACACGTCCGAGAATACGTGAGAGGTAAAACAGGGAGGGTAATCTAAGCCATGCGAGAGGGGGGAAGGAGATTCACAAGGCTAATTTTTATCAACGTCGAAGGCGCTCAATTATCTCTTGGAAGGAAAATGAAATTGGCGCCCAATTCACTCAACACAAACAAACATAATTCATCTTCGTGGTTTTTGTAAACAAATTTAAAATCATCCACTTTTTCGGGAGCGATAATTTGTTTGGTCACAAACTCTTCGAGGGTGGAAGCATTCACCGACCAGTTGCCTTTGACCTTTTCTTTATCAACGATATTTATGCCAATGTCCAGCGTGTGCTGGTGTACCACAAAAACAGGGAAGGAGGAGATGTCCTGTTCAAGGATAATGACGGCGGCCTGTGCGAGGGCTTTTGCATAGGGTTTCATCTCTTCCCGAAGTTGTGCGAACTGTTCAGGTGTTGCCATAAACGCATTTTTTGTCCCCGCAAAATTAGGGAATCTCACAGCCACCCAAAACATTGGACCCCGTGCCTTCTTTGGCGGTTATTTTTATCCGTTTACCTTTGCGCTTTCATTATGTCCGGGCGGATTTTGAGGGTTTTGAGTTGATAAGGTTGGGGGCGTTGAAAGGCGTTGAGAGCTCAAATCTTTACAACTTCTCAACCTCCTCAACCAAAACCGCCTTCCCGTTCATTACAGCTTAGTAAACAGCCATTTATTCATGAGCGATTTTATAAAACACGAATGCGGGATAGCGTTTATCCGGCTCCTGAAGCCGCTCGATTACTACCTCGAAAAATACGGCACCCCGTTTTACGGCATCAACAAACTGCACCTGCTCATGGAAAAGCAGCGCAACCGGGGTCAGGACGGAGCCGGCCTTGCCTCCGTAAAATTAGGGGTGGACCCCGGCATGAAAATAATCGACCGCAAACGGCAAAGCGGGAATAATTCCATTCAGAAAATCTTCAATAGTGTTTACGGCAACTTCAATAATTTACCCAAGAAAAAACGTGCGGACATACCGTATTTAAAAGAAAAGGTGCCATTTATGGGGGAGCTCCTGCTGGGCCATCTGCGCTATGGCACCCACGGAGCCAATAGCATCAAGAACTGCCATCCCTTCATTCGCAAAAACAACTGGATAACTCGCACCCTCGTCATTGCAGGCAATTTCAACCTCACCAATGTGGATGAACTGTTCGACGAATTGGTGGGCTACGGCCAATACCCCATGGAACGCACCGACACTGTGACGGTGATGGAAAAAATCGGCCACTTCCTCGACGATGAGGTGCAACGGCTTTACAACTGGTTTAAACCCGACAGCGAATCCAATGAGGAAATCAACAAACTGATTTTTGAAAATCTCGACGTGCACCGTCTCCTGACTCGGGCCGCCAAAAAATTCGACGGCGGATACACCATGGCGGGCCTTATCGGTCACGGTGATGCCTTTGTGATACGCGACCCGAATGGCATTCGGCCTGCGTTTTATTACCACGACGAAGAAGTGGTGGTGGCATGCTCAGAACGCCCCCCACTCCAGACGGCATTCGACGCCCACATCACGCGCGTGCATGAGTTGAAACCCGGTCATGCACTCATTGTGAAGCGCAACGGCGATATCAGCGAGAAGCCATTTATTGACTCCAGAGAAAAACTCTCGTGCTCTTTCGAGCGCATCTATTTCTCCAGAAGCAACGATGTGGACATTTACAACGAACGCAAACAGTTGGGCGAGCAACTCACCGATGCGGTTCTGAAAGCCGTGGGAAATGACCTGGGAAATACCGTCCTCTCTTTTGTCCCCAACACGGCTGAAAGCGCTTTCTACGGGCTGGTCAAAGGTGTCGAAAAACATTTGAATAAAATAAAAGCAGAAAAAATTGCCGCCATCGGAGCTAAGCCCAAGAGCGAAGAATTGCAAAAAATTCTGTCCATCGCCCCGCGTGTGGAAAAGCTGGTCCACAAAGACGCCAAACTCCGCACCTTCATCGCCGACGACAGCTCCCGTGGCGAATTAGTGTCGCACGGATACGACGTCACCTATGGCATTGTAAAAAACGGCAAAGACAACCTCGTCCTCCTCGACGATAGCATCGTGAGGGGCACCACACTCAAGAACAGCATCATACGAATCGTGGCAAAGCTGCGCCCAAAAAAAATCATCGTCGTGTCCAGTGCTCCGCAAATCCGCTACCCCGATTGCTATGGCATCGACATGTCGAAAATGAAAGACTTCGTCGCCTTTCGCGCACTGGTGGAATTGCTCCATGAAAATGGTAAAGAAGCACTCCTCGACGAAACATACCAACGTTGCAAAGCCCAGGAACGCCTGCCTAAAGAAGAAATGAAAAACGAAGTGAAGGCCTTATACGACGAATTTTCTGCAGATGAAATCTCCCTTAAAATCGCCGAAATAGTCACACCCAAAGGCATCAAACCCAAAGTCGAGGTCATCTACCAATCCATAGAAGGCCTGCACCACGCCTGCCCTCATCATACTGGCGACTGGTATTTCACCGGTAACTTTCCCACCCCCGGCGGCAACCGCGTCATCAACCGTGCATTTATCAATTTCATGGAAAAAAAGGACGTGAGAGCGTATTGAACAATGGGCAATGAACATTGAACAATGAACATTGAAAGTCCCGGGGTTAAGGTCTTACTGGTATTCGATGCGGGATTACCCATGTTCACCGTTCATCCCGGCCTTCGGTACGTGACTTCCCTCGGTCATTGTTCATTGTTCATTTCTCATTGCTAATTGTTCATTGCCCATTGTTCACCGCCCATTTGAAAAACACCTCTGCCATACTCAGCCCGGAAAGGGACAGCGATGCCGAATTGCCGTTCAACCGCATGCAACTGCTTCCATAACCGGGCTCTATTTCGCCGGGTATGCTGCTGGTCAGACGCGTGGTTTGCGGGGCCTCCGATCTGTTGAAAAGCCGCCGTTTGTCCCCGTTTTCCGCCGGCTGCACGACAGTGATGGCTACTTTCGCATCAGACGATGAAAACAGGGGCTGTGCTGCCCGGCATGTATCAGCGACCGGCACCGCCATCAGCGGCTGGGTGAAGCGGAAGGCGTCGCGGGAGGGATTGGCGCCGGTGCAGTGTCGATAATTA
>CAZPHZ010000008.1:0-18073 GCA_964586035.1 uncultured Saprospiraceae bacterium | reverse complement strand
GGCCCCACAGCGTGAGTCGGGTAGCGATGCCACCCATCAAAGGACCACCGCTGAGGACATGCGTGATTATTATTTGCTCAACGGTACCAAGAACTGGATCACAAATGGTGGCACCTCCAACGTCCATTTGGTGATGGCACAAACGCATCCTGAAAAAGGCCATCACGGCATCAACTGCCTTATTGTGGAGACAGACTGGGACGGAGTTGTCATCGGCACCAAAGAAGATAAACTCGGCATACGTGGTTCTGATACGCACACCATCATGTACAACAACGTGAAGGTACCCAAAGAAAACCGTATCGGCGAAGATGGGTTCGGATTCACATTTGCCATGAAAACGCTGGATGGCGGCCGTATCGGCATCGCTTCACAGGCTTTGGGTATTGCCGGTGGGGCTTATGAGCTGGCGCTCGCTTACGCCCAAGAGCGCGAAGCTTTCGGCAAGCCCATTGCTAAGCATCAGGCTGTAGCTTTCAAACTCGCAGATATGGCCACTGACATCGAGGCAGCGAAGTTGCTCGTGTACCGGGCCGCGTGGCTGAAGGACCAGAGCATGGACTATTCTACTGCCTCTGCTATGGCAAAAGTTTTTGCATCTGAAACGGCCATGAAACATACCATAGAAGCTGTACAGGTGCACGGTGGTTATGGTTACGTCAAAGAATACCATGTGGAGCGGCTCATGAGAGACGCCAAAATCACACAGATATACGAAGGAACTTCCGAAGTGCAAAGGATTGTCATTTCCAGAAATGTATTGCACGGGCAATTGTACGTGCCCATTTGGAGTGAAAAAATGCAGCCCGTGTAATCAGGCGGAGCACAACTTCATTTTAGCACAAAAAAGATACAGAATAAATAGAAAGGGTGGTCCATTCCGGCACCACCCTTTCTTTTATACATTTTCAACATTAGCGGCTATTTTGCGTTTGCACGAATACAATCAAATTTAATAGCGTGAAAGGCTCAGTTCAAATAGCCAGATTTTTTGGAATTCCGGTACTGTTGCACTGGTCTTTCGGGTTGCTTTTTGTCTATGTTTTATATATTGGCAATAGCCAGGGACTGACAGCCGGGCAGGTACTCTGGCTTTCGCTATTTGTTATGGCCTTGTTTGTGTGCATCATACTGCACGAATTTGGGCATGCACTTGCCGCACGGCGTTTCGGAGTATACACCAGGGACATCGTACTCCTACCCATCGGGGGAATGGCGAGATTAGATAAACTACCCGAAAAGCCCCTCCATGAATTTCTCGTCGCCATTGCAGGACCAGCTGTCAACGTGGTCATTGCCATTATTCTTTGCGTCTATTTTCTTGTGGTTCCTCTCAGCGAGCTTTTTGCCTTGGATTTGAACTCCGAGATTGACTTGGTCGGCGATTATCTCTGGTTCGTTCCTGCGCTTATTTTCCTGAACATCACCCTGGCAATATTTAATCTCCTTCCTGCATTCCCAATGGATGGAGGCAGGATATTGAGGGCTTTACTCGCCCTGAAGCTCAGTCGCACGAAAGCTACACGAATTGCAGCTACTGTAGGGCAAATCATTGGTGTTGCCATGATCGTTTTAGGGTTTTGGAATTACCATTTCACTACGGCATTCATCGGCGTGTTCATATTTTTTACCGCAGCTAAAGAGTATCAATGGGTGCGTTCCGAAAGTATTTTGTCAGATACTATTGTAGGTGAAAAAATGAAAAGCGACTTCACATTTTTAAAACTCGGTGACTCTATACTTCCGGCATACACGCTGCTGGCACAAAAAAGGGAATTCAATTTTCTTGTTTTTGATGAACATACCAATCTCGTTGGCACGTTGCCGGATTGGGCTTTAATGAATGCCATGAAAAACGGACTTTCCGGCTCAAAGGTGGGCGAGATATTTAACCACGGATATTATTCCATCCGGCCAGTGGCAACTTTAAAGGAGGCCAACGATAAGTTGCAACAGCCCGGAGTTGACATTCTCCCGGTTTTCGATGGAGGGGCATTGGTCGGCGTGTTAGACCAAAGGGCCATCATTGAGGCACTTTCAGGAAAAAAATAATAGAAAAAAAGGAGCTGATTTTCAGTTTCTTTTATTTCCCAGACTACAAGACTATTGCAGGCCGAGTTTGGCTTTTACAAGTGAGGCTACATCATCGGTATCCCGAGCGAATAGGATGGTGTTGAAAACGCTGGTGTCGAAAATCATGGTATACCCGTTTTCCTTCCCCACCTCATTGATGGCCGTTTGAACTCTTTCGAGGATAGGCCCTAACAACTCTTCCCGTCTTTTTGCCACCGCGCCTCTAATCACATCCTCATACGCCAAGATTTCATCTCTTCTTTTTTGCAGTGCTTCCTGTTGGGTCTGCGAGGCGACTGGGGTGAGGTTGCCGGCGTTGTATTCCTTTGAAAAGGCTGCAATATCATCTTGCAGGGCGTTGGCCTGAACCTCTCCAACAGCCACCAAAGAATCTTGATAGACTTTGAGGAGGCTGTCTGCAGCAAGCGTGTGGGGCATCTCCATCAGGATATTCCCGATATTGATGTGGCCAAATTTTTGGGCATTTACGCTTTGAACAGCGAAACTGAGGATGGCAAGTAATATGCTGATTTTCAATAATTTCTTCATCATTACTGTAACTTTCTTGATTTGACGCAAAAGTAGGATTTCGGGCATAAGTTTTCCAACCATTTGACGGAAGATTAAAAATCTTCAGTGCCGTTTGCCATCCTGTACATATCTGCGCTGCCGTCTATCGGTTATTTTCCCTCTGGCGGCATGCACAAAATCCAGCCGTTTATTGGGCGGATATTCCCTCATTTTTCCGAGATATTAATAGTGAAAAAGATGCGTTTTGAAAATTGGCGATAAATGGCGGAATTAAGGAGTTGTGATTTAATATCATCTAACAAATACGCCCATATATTAGTGATTATCTAAAAATAAAATCTTTTTCCTAAAATATTTGCACCAAAACGGGTAATACCTTTAGATTTGCCCTGTTATTTGGTTAAAAACAATAAAGATTGTTTTACAAAATACTGTGAGGTGATGAAACAGGCAGCCATGCCCTCTTGTCTCGAGGGTGGGGAATCAGGGATAAACGCAGCATAGAGCCGACGAACACCTTGTGTACGGCCGACCAGGGTTGACCACTATACTTTGTGTTGCAGCTAACCGCCCCGTGGAGGTTCGAATCCTCCTCTCACAGCCAACCGGTGTCCGCATTCCAGAAAGCGGGCACCGGTTTTTTTATGGAGAATCGGTTTCTCACCCAACCATCTTTACTATTGTGCCCACCTTGATAAAACGGAAACGATTGATTGCCATACTTTAACGACTCGTTTAATCGCCGGAACACCGTTGATAATACTAAATAATCCTCTTACCTTTGCGCACTTATGAAAAAATGGTTCTATTTACCTCTGCTGGCTTTTGTAGTTGTTGTGCTGGCGAGCGCCTGCAAATCTGAGTTTGAGAAGGTCCGGGCTAGCGGTGACACGGACTTGATTTACAAAAAAGCATCCGAGTTTTACGACAATGAGGAGTATCTGCGTGCGCAGACTTTGTATGAGCTCATCATTCCCGCATACCGCGGCCGGCCGGAACTGGAGAAGGTGTATTTCACTTATGCTTACACCTATTATAAATTGAGCCGTTTCGTGATGGCCAATTATTATTTCAAGAATTTTTCTTCGACATTTCCGACGAGCAAATTGAAAGAAGAGGCAGATTTTATGGCTGCCTACTCGAACTATCAAATGTCTCCCACGTATCGTCTTGACCAAACTTACTCGAATAAAGCGATTGATGAGTTTCAGACTTTTGTAAATACTTACCCTTCGAGTGATCGAGTGAAGGAATGCAACAGGCTGATTGATGCGATGCGGCTCAAGTTGGAAAAGAAAGCCTTTGAAGAAGGTTTATTGTATTACAATTTGCGCCAATACCAGGCTGCCTCTGTAACCTTTGGCAACCTTTTGAAAGATTTCCCCGAGACCAATAATGCAGAACAGGTTCGTTATTATATTGTGAAAGCAGAGTATGAACTGGCGGTGAACAGCATTTATGACAAACAGGAAGAACGGTATAAAACTACAGTGAGCAACGCCAGGGACTTCCTTGATAAATTTTTAGATAGTAAAGATTTCGATGAAATTCAGTCGATTTACGATAATTCAGTTAAAAAATTAAAATCACTTACCAATGGCAGATATAAAGACAAAGGCGCAAGGGTTGGATCCTAATATTCGGGCCCGCAATATTGCTGAACTTGTGAAACCTACGGGCAATGTTTACGAAACGCTGGCCATTATTTCCAAGCGTTCGAAACAACTCGCCGTGGACCTCAAGCACGAGTTGAATAATAAACTCGATGAGTTTGCAATTACCACCGATACCATTGAGGAGGTTACGGAAAACAAGGAGCAAATAGAAATATCCAAGTTTTACGAAAGGCTCCCAAGTCCGACCCTCATCGCCACTGAGGAATATCTCAACGGCGAAATCCACTCTCATTACAACGATAAGCAGAAAGACCGTTAGCGAAAATCAGGTTGTATGTTTCCGGTCCGGCTTGTTTGCATTTAGCCACCGGTAACATATCACCCATTTAAACTGCTGTGATATGCAAGGCAAAAAAATACTACTTGCCGTCACCGGTAGTATCGCGGCCTATAAGGCTGCCTATTTAATCCGGCTTCTCCTGAAAGCCGGGGCTGAAGTGCAGGTTTTGATGACGGAAGCGGGTACGGCTTTTATCTCACCACTAACCCTTTCCACACTTTCCAAAAAGAAAGTATTCACCCATATTAGCTCTGAACAAGAGTGGAATGATCATGTCGAGTTGGGCCTATGGGCCGATGCCATGATAGTTGCCCCGGCCACGGCCAACACCTTGGCCCGGCTCGCCCATGGTATCTGCGACAATATTGTGGCAGCGGTGTACTTGTCCGCCCGTTGTCCGGTGTTTTTTGCGCCGGCGATGGACCTCGACATGTGGAAACACCCTACCACTCGATCCAATGTGGCGAAACTGAAAAGTTACGGGAACTACTTTATTCCCGTGGGCTACGGCGAGTTGGCAAGTGGGCTTACAGGCGAGGGCAGGATGGCTGAGCCGGAAGAAATCCTGTCATTCGTGGAGCGTTTTTTTTCCAAAAATAATGACCTTGAAGGTAAGAAAGCATTGGTAACTGCCGGGCCGACGTACGAGCCAATCGACCCGGTGCGCTTTATTGGAAATCACTCCTCCGGCAAAATGGGAATGGCCATTGCGGAAGAACTGGGACGACGGGGAGCGGAGGTCACCCTGGTGCTGGGGCCATCGAAGCTCGAATCGGTTCACCAGGCAGTGAAAACGATCCGAGTGACCACTGCCCAAGAGATGCACAAAGAGTCAATTCGTATTTTCCCAAAAGCAGATATAACTGTGCTGGCGGCAGCGGTGGCAGATTATCGCCCCGTGAAAGCAGCTAAGGAAAAGATAAAAAAGACGGACGAGGCTCTAATTTTAACGCTGGAAAAAACACCAGACATCGCAGCGGAATTGGGGAAAATGAAACAGGCCGGGCAGTTTATCGCAGGCTTTGCTCTCGAAACCAACGATGAATTGGAAAACGCTGCAAAAAAGCTCCAAAAGAAAAATTTTGATATCATCGTCCTCAACTCTCTCAGGGACAAAGGGGCAGGATTCAATGTTGACACAAACAAGATTACTATACTTTTCCGGGACAATAAGCCAAAGGATTTCGAGTTAAAATCCAAGTCTGCGGTTGCAGCGGACATCGTGGACGAAATAGCTTTCGCGCTCAAACAGTTATAACCCAACGTTAATCCTCCATGAAAAAATTGCTTTCCCTGGCATTCATCGTTTTTGTTTTTGGTTCCTGCCTATCCGATAAAATGCAAGAACATCAATTGATTGGCAAATACCGCGTCTCCCTGCATTCAAATGAGGCGCAGCAAGAGATGGACAAGGCCCGTATAAATTTGAAGAATGATATTGAGAAAGCACACGAGGATACCCGCAAAAGTTTAAAAGAGGCGAAGAAAGAAATCGCTGAGAACCTCGGTGAAGACAGCAATCTGGGTGGAGCCATGCAAAACTTTGTTGATGGAGTGGGGAAAATAGCAGATGGTGTTGTCGGACTCGGTGGAGAGTTGGGTAAAATGGGCCTCGGCCTAGGTGACGGCCTTCTCAATGGCTTGAAGTTAAAACTGGAATTTCAAAAAGATGGTCAGGCGATTTTGGGAAGCAAAAATTTTGGCGAAGATCTGCATTGGGAAATTAAAGATGGCCGCCTTTACATGTGGAATATTGACGAAAACGATAAAACTGAATTCAATTTGAAAAAACTGTCGGCCAGCGAATGGGAACTAAGCAATGACGATATCGTCCTAAAACTCGATAGGGTGAAAGGCAAAGAATAATCATTCCAATTTTGCTGACAATGAACCATCCATGACTAATATTTAGACACTCAGGGATATCATAAAAATTTTTAGTTCGTTGATTTTCTTTAAGTTGCAAATTTCTAACAGATGAAAAAGCTATTCCTTTTAATACTTTGTCTTGCGGGCTGCCTTTGGCTGCCTGCTCAGGAATTGGAGGTGCATGTAAGCATCAATACGCCAAAGCTCCAAACGGCTGATCCCAAAGTTTTTGAAACACTGGAATCTTCCATACAGGAGTTTATGAGCAATCAGAAATGGACCAGCGAAGTTTTTGAACAGGAAGAACGCATCAAGGTGGACTTGGTGATGACCATCACGAAAGAGCTTTCGACAAATACTTTTGAGGCCGAGTTGTCGCTGCAATCCATCCGGCCGGTGTTTGGCAGTACTTATTTGACTCCTCTTTTCAAACATCAGGACAAAGACGTAGTGTTCACTTATGAGCAGTTCCAACCGCTGGAATTTAGCCAGACCACTTACCTCGACAACCTGACTTCGATTTTGGGGTATTATGCCTACATCTGTATTGGCATGGACTTCGACTCATTTTCTCCCTTTGGCGGCGAGCCCTATTTTCAGGATGCTTACGATATTGTAAATCGCATTCCGCCGAATGTGGCGGCATCCGTGTCGGGATGGCGCTCAGTAGAAAACAACCACAACCGCTATTGGCTCATCGAAAACCTCCTTTCTCCGCGCATTCGTCCTTTCCGGCAGGCCTTTTACGATTACCACCGTCAGGGGCTCGACATTATGCACGAAGATCCAGTAGCAGGCAGAGCGGTTATGTCACAGGCCATAGAAGCATTGGGAGGCGTCAGCAAGAGCTATCTCAATGCCATCATCTTGCAAATATTTGCGAATACTAAAGCCGACGAAATAATTGAGATATACAAAGCCGGTGGTCCCCAGGAAAAGACGGCTGTGATCAGGGCAATGGGTCTGGTAGACCCCTCCAAGGCATCGGTATACCGCCAGGGTATCGGCAAATAATCTGGGGTTTTTGCCATAGGTAAAAATGCAGGCCGGAACTTTCGGCCTGCATTTTTTCATTTGTAAAGGACGAAGGTGAAATAACTGGAAAATAGCTGAGTCCACTTCCAAAGTCCAAAGTGACGGTAAGTGACCTTTTTCAAAAAAATCAGTACTATAGCTTCCGAGGATTCAAACGTAGAAAATGCCCACCAATAGATGATAACCCGCACATTTGCCATTTATAAGAACTCTTTCAAAGGGTTAGCGAAACCAGTCTGGTTTTTGTCTTTGGTCATGCTCATCAATCGGAGCGGTACCATGGTATTGCCATTTCTCACTGTTTATCTCACCACCCAGTTGGGCTTTACGTTGGAACAGGCGGGCTGGGCGATGACTAGCTTTGGATTGGGGTCGGTTGTGGGGTCATTCCTCGGCGGGCGTTTGACAGATAAAGTTGGATACTATCACGTCCAATTTTGGTCATTGCTGTTGGGGGGCTGCATGTTTTTCCTGCTTGGTCACATGAAGGAGTTGTGGGAAGTCTATGGGATGATTTTTTTTCTGAGCATTATCCTCGATGCATTCCGGCCGGCCAGTATGGCATCCGTTGCAGCCTACAGCCGCCCGGAAAATCGTACGCGTTCGTTTTCCCTATTGCGCCTCTCCATAAACCTCGGCTGGTCGGTAGGGCCGGCCATCGGTGGGTGGCTTGCGGTTTTTTACGGATATTATACGCTGTTTTATGCAGATGGTATTACCTGTATCGCGGCAGCCATTGTATTCCGCATTTTTCTTTCAAAAAAGGAATCGAAGGAGAGCGTTCAAAAGGTGGAAGACGACGCCACTGTAATTCCGGCTTACCGCGACCGGCGGTTTCTGTTCTTTCTTTTTCTCACCATTTTGGGCGCCATTGCATTCATGCAATTTCTTTCCGCCCTACCTGTGTTTTATAAACAACAGGGACTGTCGGAAGGGGAGATAGGCTCGTTGCTTGCCATGAATGGCCTCATCGTGGTTGTGTTGGAGATGCCGCTGATTTTTACACTTGAAAAAAAATTCAGCAAGCTAAAGTGCATAGGTTGGGGGGTATTGATGTATGGCTTTGCCTATTTGGTTTTGAATCTAACAGGGCCCTTTATTGTGATAGCTGTATTTTCGATGATTCTACTCTCCGTCGGCGAGATATTCAATATGCCGTTCACCAATACTTACGCACTGGGACGTGCCCGGCCCTCCAACCGGGGGCAGTACATGGGGTTATTCACCATGGCTTATTCCATCGCACATATTTTTGCCCCGGCTATCGGCATGCAGGTAGCTGGTCATTGGGGTTTCGTGTCGCTGTGGTGGTTGCTGGGAGCCCTTTGCGGGGTTGCGTATCTGGGCGTCAGATACCTTCAGAAAATAGAGGGGGACTCTGACAATAATAAGCCTGCCGGAGTTTTTCAGGAGCAAGATTCCGGCACCTGACAGAATTATTTGTGGACGCTGAGGAGAGGTAGATTGGTCTCGTTATAAATCCTTCCGCAGAAGGTTAAGCAGGTATTCACCATAGCCGCTTTTGAGATATTTTTCACCCTGGCGCTTTAATTGCTCGTTGTCGATATAACCCATTTGCCAAGCTATTTCCTCGATGCAGCCGATTTTCAGACCCTGCCTTTCCTCGATAACCTGGATGAACTGGCCCGCTTGAAGCAGTGAACCATGTGTGCCGGTATCTAACCACGCCACTCCGCGGCCAAGCACGCCAACTTTAAGTTTGCCCATTTCAAGGTAAATCTTGTTGACATCCGTTATTTCATATTCACCACGGGGGCTGGGCTTTAGATCTCGGGCAATGTTAACAACATCGTTAGAGTAAAAATAAAGACCCGGTACGGCGTAGTTAGACTTTGGCCGCTCTGGTTTTTCCTCAATGGAAAGGGCGTTAAAATTTTTGTCGAACTCCACTACTCCGTACCGTTCAGGGTCGGCAACGCGATAGGCAAAAATTACCCCGCCCTTTGGATCTGCGTTTGCCTTCAACAGCTCAGGCAAGCCCGCGCCATAAAATATGTTGTCACCCAAAACCAAGGCTACGCTATCTCTTCCGATAAAATCCTTCCCCAAGACAAAGGCTTGCGCTAGCCCATTGGGATTGTGTTGCGGCAGATAAGAAAAAGAGCAACCGATATCGCTACCATCTTTCAGCAGTTTTTCAAATTTGGGCAGGTCCTGCGGTGTGGAGATAATCAGAATGTCCCGGATGCCTGCCATCAGAAGGGCGGACAATGGGTAGTAAATCATTGGCTTGTCATAAACAGGCATCATTTGCTTACTCATAGCCAGCGTGAGCGGGTAGAGACGCGTTCCGAGACCTCCGGCCAGGATAATTCCTTTCATGTGGCTTGGTTTATTAATCTACTACTTTCACGGCGTGCAAAAGGCGCTGCATTCTAAGTATGAGTTCGTCGGGTTTATAGGGTTTCACGATGAAATCATCAGCTCCTAATCTTATGGCTTCCATAATGGTGCGGTCTTCTTCCAGCATAGACGTGGCAATGATTGGCAAATCTGCTCCCGCCATTTTTCGCAAGGATTTTATAATGTCTAAACCTGCGTTATTGGGGAGTTGAAGGTCAACAATAACCAGATAGGGAGAAACAGATTCCATCATTTCGAGCGCTCCCGCAGCATCTGGGGCCACATGCAACATCCATCCCTTTTTACGGAAGCGGAATTCAAATGTGGTGAGCAAAGGTTCTTCGACGGCACAAAGGAGAATGGTCATAGTGTATTAGGTTATAGTGTGTTAATAGGTGTTCAATTTTTTCAACTGCTCCCGAAACCGTCCCACAGGCATAAAGTCCTGCTCAAGAGGTTGTGCGAATGGCACCGGTGTATCGAGGCTTGCTGCCCTAAGTACCGGGGCATCGAGGTATTCGAAAAGATGCTCGGAAATATAGGCAGAAATTTCTCCGCCGAGGCCGCCGGTCAGCGTATCTTCATGAAGAATGATGATTCTGTTGGTTTTCTTCACTGTACCGGCAATGGCATCGTAATCGAGAGGAAGCAGAGTACGCAGGTCGAGAATTTCAGCATCTATGCCCTCTTCTTCGCAAACCTTTTTGGCCCATTCCACCCCCATGCCGTAGGTGATAACACTCAGCGCCTTGCCAGGGCGCACTATACGGGCTTTTCCGATTTCCTCGGTATAATATCCGTCTGGCACTTCCTCCGAAATACTTCGATATAGCGCCTTATGCTCAAAAAACAGAACCGGGTTAGTATCTTCAAATGCCGCCAGCAGCAGTCCTTTGGCATCGTAAGGCGATGAGGGATAAATCACTTTAAGCCCGGGCGTATGAGCAAACCAGGCCTCGTTGCTCTGGGAGTGAAAAGGGCCGGCTCCCACGCCTCCGCCCGTTGGCATGCGCACCACCACATCGGCGGTAGCGCCCCAGCGGTAATGTATTTTGGCCAAATTGTTCACGATTTGGTTGAATCCACAGGTCGCAAAATCGGCGAACTGCATCTCCATCATCGCTTTGTAGCCTTTCAGGCTAAGGCCTAAAGCAGCACCGGCAATGGCACTTTCGCAAATCGGTGTGTTGCGCACACGCTCTTTGCCAAATTCTTCTACCAGGCCTTTGGTGATTTTAAACACTCCGCCATATTCTGCAATATCCTGGCCCATCAGCACGAGATTGCCGTGCTTCTTCATGGCCAGTCGCAGGCCATCTGAAATGGCATCGACGTACCGCTTTTCCGCGCGGGGAGCACCCGGGTCCGGAAGTTGGGGGGCATTGGTATTTGGGAGATATACGTCTGCCAATTCATTGGCTCTGTTATCCGTTACCAGGGGTTTGCCTCCGGCAATATTCCATGCCTTGTTGATTTCATCTTTTAATGCCTTCCGAATTGTGGCTATTTTCGCCTCTTCCAGCAAGCCTTCCTCTTTCAGGTACCACTCGAATTGCAAAACCGGGTCTTTGGCAGCCCATTCATCCAGCAAATCTTTTGGAACGTATTTCACACCAGAAGCCTCTTCGTGACCGCGCATTCTAAAGGTTTTACACTCGACCAATACAGGATGTGGCTTTTCCCTCATTTCTTCTGTCAGGGTGGAAATGGTTGTGTACATTTCGAGCAAATTATTGCCGTCAACCACCAAGGATTTCATGCCGTAACCTGCTCCCCGGTCTGCGAGATGCTCGCAACGAAATTGCTCATTCACTGGAGTGGACAATCCGTAGCCATTATTTTCAATAATAAAGAGAACCGGCAAGTCCCATACTGCTGCCACATTGAGGGCTTCATGAAAGTCCCCTTCGCTGGTGCCTCCGTCGCCGGAAAATGCAACAGCTACTCTTTTTTCCGCACCCAGCTTATTGGCTAAAGCCACGCCATCTGCGAGGGCGAGTTGTGGGCCAAGATGGCTGATCATTCCCACCACTTTATGTTTGAGAGTCCCGAAATGGAAGGAGCGGTCGCGACCCTTTGTGAAGCCATCGTATTTGCCCTGCCATTGTGCAAACAAAGCTTCGAGAGGCAGCTTTCGAGCTGTAAACACGCCGAGGTTTCTATGCATGGGAAAGATGAATTCATCGGGTAGAAGGGCCCTGGTAACACCCACGGCTATGGCTTCCTGTCCGATGCCTGAAAACCATTTGGAGATTTTTCCCTGCCGCAATAAAATCAGCATTTTTTCCTCAATGAGCCTGGGCATCAGAATATCCCGGTAGAGAGAGAGCAGTGTCTCATTCGTCAGCTTTTTACGCTTAAATTTAATGCGGTGTGTTGGCGCTGTGAGCATATCTCTAGGAGGTTTGAAATAGATGGCAAATGTAGATGAATTGGGAAGTGATACAAAATAAAAGCTGGGCACCGGCACGATTTGCCAATGCCCAGCTTCTCAGGTATTGTGAATAATTCGGAGTCTCTAATTCAAATAATTCAACTCGAAAAAGACCCTGTATTGGTCAACGGTTTTTGAGCGCAACAACTCCCGGTAATTCTGCTGGGCGATAGGCAGTAATTCATAGCTATACTTTTCTTCGTCCAGAAAATCCTGCTTGTTTTTTTGCACGGTATTATAATAATCCATGGCTTCTTTTTTATCCCTGAATCGCCGGATGGCGATAATAGGCAGCTTGTCGTCGCCGGTACCGAGATAGATGTTGTTCATGCGAAGTTTTTGCTGCTTGTGGTATTTACTGTTGTAATCGGCGACGGCAATTTTGGCATTTTGAAGGGAAACATTGTCGTGGAAAACGACGATGACGTAATGCAGTTTGTCGTCAAAAATCTTGTAAGCGCCCACTTGTCCTTTTTCCGTGGGAAGGTCTCTTTGCTGGCCAGGGCCAGATCCGACTTTTACACCCAATAGCCTCAATATCTCTTTTGAACGTGCGGCTTCAGGCTCTTCCGGATATTTGGCAATAACCTCTTTGAGGGCCTCGATGTAATTTTCTTTGCCCTGGATATTGCCGATGCACATGGCGCTCAACAAGGCAAACCGTGGTTGTAATTTATTAGTGGAGCCGAACTTTTCACCGACTTTGGATATGCGGTCATATGCCTCTTGGAATTGGCGCCCTTCGAAGGCCGAGTAGGTCTCGTCATAATACAAGGTGAGTTTCATTTCCTGGTCCATGAATGACTTCAAGTAATTCGGGTCTTTCAGAATCTTGGCATATCGCGTTTCAGGATAACCGTTGACTATTTTGTCGTAATAAAGTTTTGCATTGGCGGCATCGCCAAGGTCTTTGTAAGATAAGTACAGGTAATAAAGTGCGTCCAGTTGATACTGTGTTGTTGGGTTTCGATTAAGCAATTCATTGAGGGCATCTATGGCTTTTGGGTAGTTCTGCAGGCGGTCGCGGTAGAGGGCTCCCAAGGCAATTAGGGCTGCTTCGATCTGTTTGTTGGCGGCGTTAATTTCTTTATCAGTGCCGGGCACATCTTTCAGGATTTCATCAACTTCTTCATCTGTCAATGCTGCCGGAGCTTCATTATCCGAAGACAAAGCTTCGGCTAATTCAGAGATGCTTTGCCGGTTGGAACGGCGCCAGTCGTCTTCCAATGTTCTGGTTCCCCATTTCCTTCGAAATTCTCTGATGCCTTGCTTTACATCCCGGTCATCATAGGCCCAAAAGTTAGATTTATTGCCACCCACGTTATTGCCAAATCCCGGTCCCGAACTTCCTCTTCTGGTTTCGCTTTGCTTGGCTGCCTTTGCTTTGAGCTCGGCCAATTTTTTTGCATCCCGGTCTTTTTTGATTTTCAAGGCCACCTCTCTGCGTTCGTCACTGGTCATACTACTGATGCGAAGCAGGCTATCTTGCAAGGTGATGATTTGAAGGTTTTTGGCGATGTCTTCTAAATTGGAAGCTGTTCGATTGGCGCGGCCGTAACGCTCATCTGTGATGGGCATCACGAGCAATGTGCTGTCGTAATAGAGTTTCGCTTTTACAAACAATTGGTCCTCGAAATACAAATCAGCTAAGAGTAGGTATGCCTCTGCCTTTTGCGACATATTGCGAGAGCTGTTTCTCAGCGATAATTCTAAATTCTTTATGCCTTCTTTTTTATCGCCTTTGGCGAGGGCTATTTCCGCTAACGCAAAGTATATCTGGTCCTGAAATTCTTTGTTTTTTTCCTCTTTGAGCATTCGCTCCAATTGCTTGATGGATTCTTCTTCGGAGTTGACACCGGCTGTGGCGAGCTTCATCCGCGCACTGAATTCCATCTCGTAATCAGGCTGGTTTTTGAGCACTTGTTCAAATGCGGCATAGGCCTCTTGGTTTCGATGGGCCTCGGTGTGAATTTGACCGAGTATGAAGCTGAGACGCGCTTTCATATAGTGGTCTTTGCTCATCGAAATGGCCGTTTCTAATGGGGCAACGGCCTGTGTGAATTTCTTCTGACGGATGTAGAAATGAGCCTTAGCTTTGGCAGCTTCGAGGCGCACATCCGGATAGGTTGAACCATTGGTTTCCAGTTGTTTAAGAAGGCGTTCGGCATTGGTCCAGTTCTCCCGTTCTATGTACGTTTTTGCCAACCAAAGTATGCCTTCCTGATAAGAAGGGCGGTGCTTTATGATATATTTTTCGGGGTCTCCTTCAGGTACGCGAGGCTGCAAGTCTCCGAGGCGGATGGAACCAGGTGCAGGAAGCGTGTTTGTGTTTTCTGGTTGTGATTCACCGGCAGCAATAATTTCTTCGTTTTTTGGTTTTGGTTGAGTAGATACAGGCTTATTGCGGGGAGGGGCTTTTGTCCCTTTTTTACGGGCTTTTTTGACTTCCTTATTGTGCTGCTTGCGCGCTTTATCCCGCTGCTTTTTCTTTTGTTTGGCTAATCTTTCTCTCTCTTTCTTTGTCAATTTCACTTTGTCATCGCCTCCACTATTAGAACCTGAAGAAGAGGTCCGGGGACTCTTCCCCTTTTTTACTGCCTTTTTCCGGTTCTTACGTGCTTTTGCCTTTGCTTCTCTTTCAGCCACCGCATTTGGGTGAAATTCAGCCGTCATAAACTCGAAAGTTTCCTCCGCTGATTCATATTCCTGCTTAAGAAATTGTGCTTTTCCCAGCAAAAGATAACAGTCGTCGGTCCATTGGCTGATACGGTGGAGGTTTACGACGATGGACACCTTTTCCATGGCTTTGTCAAGGTCTTCAGCAACGGCTTTGGGGTTATCAGCTTCCACGTATTTATAAATGGGGAGAAGGTGACTATAATTATCCTGATGCTGTTTTTCCAGTTCAAGGGTACTTTCGTCGAGCAGAAGGCCGGCATTGTAATAACCATTGTAACGGGCCGTAGTATTTTGATAGGCCTTGCCAATGACGCCAATATCCTCTTTGCTTTTTTGTGTGACACAACCCGACACAACCAGAAGCGCTACTATAAAAATTACCGAAGTATTAATTTTTCTCAAAACTGCAAACATTTTGTATGACCACCAGAGGTGGTAAGAGTGATAATGAACTAAAGTGCAGGCCGCAGCCTTGTCTTGCCGGTCATCTTTGCCCCACTTATGTCAAATAATTCCGAATTTTACGGTCAAACTCCAATTGGGTTGCGAAGGATGAACCGTTCCGCCACCTCCAAACCGATGGAAGCGCAAATTTATTTTATTCAGGTCAATAGATAACGCTATGGCAGACGAAAACAAAAAACAAAGGACCCGGTGGGAACGCCTGAAGGACAACTATCGCCTCGTCATAATGAATAAGGACACTTTTGAGGAAGTGAAGTCGTACAATCTTTCGCTACTCAATGTGTATGTCCTGTTGAGCACGTTGGCCGTTGTTGTGACCATTGTAGTCATAATTGCCATTTCATTCACCCCATTGCGCCGCCTCATCCCTGGATATGCCAATGGCATCAGCCCCCATGAAATGGCCCTGTTGAACAACGACCTCGATTCACTCACCCAACTTGCAAAGGCACAGGATCGATACAACGAAGGGTTTCGCCGCATGCTCATTGGCGATGTACAATACGAGCCGGACGAACGTACCGAAAACATAGGGACTACCGACAGCATCGGGCCGGAAATCGGCAGGAGCATTGAGGAAGAACAATTGCGGGAGGAAGTAGAGATGGATAATATCCGTGACAAAACGTCTACAGACCAGCCCGCAGCTCCCGTTAATATATCTCCGAAAGATATTCCCCTTGAGCAGATGTACTTTTCACCGCCACTCGGAGGGGCTGTGAGCGCTCCCTTCGACAAAGAGAATGGACACCTCGGGGTAGATGTTATCGCTCCAAAAAATACACCGGTAAAAACCGTGATGGATGGCTGGGTCATATTTTCCGATTGGACCCTTGAAACGGGCAACACCATTGCCATTCAACACACCAACAATATCGTCACCTTTTACAAGCATAATTCCGCATTGTTAAAAAAAACAGGTAATTATGTCAAAACCGGCGAGGCCATTGCCATCATCGGCAATACTGGTGAACTGACCGACGGACCTCATCTCCATTTCGAATTATGGCACAGCGGAAAACCAGTGAACCCAATTGATTTTGTTGATTTCAAGTGATTAGTCTCCTGCACCGGCTTCCGGAAGAAATTCAAACCTGTAAGGATTTTATTACCTTATAGGTTTTGTATGTCCAACGGCGCAAACACCAAAACCCGAACTTATGAAAAGCATTATTCTCCACTGCTCACTCCTCTTTTTTGCTTCTTTCCTTTTTGGTCAAAATGAACCCTGCTGGCAGCAACGGGTGAATTACAAAATTCAGGTGACGCTCGATGACAAAACCCATACGCTGACCGGCACCGTACAATTGTTGTACACCAATAACTCACCAGACGATTTGAACGAAATTTACATCCACCTGTGGGCCAATGCTTTCAAAGACAACAACTCGGCCTTTGCCCGCCAAAAACTGCGCACCGGCAGCACCCGGTTTTACTTTGCCAAAGACGAAGACCGGGGCTATTACGACGGCCTCGATTTCACCATAGATGGTCAAAAAGCGGCATGGCGCCTGGAAGCGGACAACCCCGACATTGCCGTGATTTCGTTGCCGCAGCCCCTCAAAAGCGGCCAAACGCTGACCCTCCGCACCCCTTTCACCGAAAAAATACCCGCCTCTTTTTCCCGCCTCGGCCACGTGGGCACTTCGTACCAGATGACGCAGTGGTACCCCAAACCGGCGGTGTACGATTGCAAGGGCTGGCACCCGATTCCCTATCTCGACATGGGCGAATTTTACTCCGAGTTCGGCTCCTTCGATGTGAGCATCACCCTGCCGGGAAACTACGTGGTAGGGGCCACCGGCGTGTTGCAAACCGAAAGCGAACGCGCCTTTTTGATGAAAAAGGTGGACGAAACAAAGGGTTATATGGGAAAAGGGTTTCCCACAGACACGAGTTTCCCGGCTTCCGATTCCACGATGAAAACCATCCGTTACACAGCGGAAAATGTGCACGATTTCGCCTGGTTTGCCGACAAGCGGTTCCATGTGCAAAAAGGCGAAGTGACGTTGGCCTCCGGCCGCAAAGTGGACACCTGGACCATGTTTACCAACGAGCAAACAGACCTTTGGCGCGAAAGCATCAAATACGTGGGCCGGGCCGTGGAGTTTTATTCAAAGCACATCGGCGAGTACCCATGGCCCCACGCCACGGCGGTACACAGCGCCCTCAGCGCAGGCGGCGGCATGGAGTACCCTATGATTACCGTCATCGGCAATGCGCGCAGTGCCAAAGACCTCGACCAGGTGATCACCCACGAGGTGGGGCACAACTGGTTTTACGGCGTATTCGGCACCAACGAGCGCGACCACGCCTGGATGGACGAGGGCATGAACTCTTATTACGAGTATCGCTATACCACCGAGTATTACGGTGACCGCGTGGTGGAGCAAGTGCCTCGTTTTGTCAAAAAAGGTACCGACATGGACCTGTACGAGGCTGCCTATTTATTCAACGCCCGCCGCCGCCTCGACCAGGCACCGGAAACCACTTCCGACGAGTTCAACTCCATCAATTACGGCGTGGAATCGTACATGAAACCGGGCATCGCTTTCGGCCACCTCGAACACTACCTCGGCACGGAGCGCTTCGACGGCATCATGCAGTCATATTTTCAAAAATGGAAATTCCGACACCCCTACCCGGACGATTTGCGCCGCGCTTTTG